>NZ_JBSIPA010000170.1:0-12260 GCF_053574605.1 Caballeronia sp. M23-90
TGACTTGCTTCGGTCGCGGCGGTCATGGCGGCGCGCAAGACAGGAATCCACGAGGCTGCGCCCGTGGCCGCAAACCTGCAGTCTGCCGCGCGTCTTCCTTTGACCCAGCTCGGTTTCATGCTCGCCGGTTATGGGCTTTTCGGGGTCGGGTATATCGGCTACATGACGTTCCTGATCGCGCTGCTTCGATCCACGGGAATGAGCTCGGCGGTGGTCACGGCGTTCTATGTGCTGCTCGGCGTTGCGACCATCGGCTCGGCGCGGATATGGTCGGGACTGCTCAACCGCATGCGCGGCGGTCAGGCGCTTGCGGTGTTCAACGGCGTCCTCGCCTTCGCGACAATAATGCCCGCGGTGTTTGCGCAACCGGTCGTTGCGTTCGTGTCGGGCGCATTGTTCGGCGCGACGTTTTTATCGGCGGTGGCGTCGACTACGGCGTTCGTGCGGCATAACCTTCCCGCCGCGCAGTGGACGCGCGGCATCGGCGCATTCACGATCGTGTTCGCATTCGGCCAGATCGTCGGGCCGGTGGTGATCGGATGGATCTCGGACGGCGCGGGACTCGCGCGCGGCCTGATGTACTCATCCGCGATGCTTGCTGTCGGCGCGGTTTTAGCCGCATTGCAGAAGCCCTTGGCTAGCACGCGCACATGAAAAAATCGCCCGACGCCTTAAGGCGACGAGCGATCCTTGCGAGCTCGAATTCAAACAGTCAAAAGCTGCTTAGTGCCCGAAGTAAATCGAATGCTGTTGAATCGGCGATGCGGGGGCCATCGTCGCGCGCATGCCTGATGCCGATGTACCGCTTGTCGACGGACCATAAGACTGCGTTTCTACGCCGTTGGCTGCATCAACACGCTGCTGTGCAGCTTGCAAGCCCTGCGGATAATAGTTGTCGTTTGTCGCCGGGTTATAGCCCGCCTTTTCCAGGGTGCTCAACTGGGCGCGAACCTCTGCGCGCGTAACCGGTGCGTTGTCCTGGGCGAAGGCAAAAGTCGGTGCTGCAAGTGCCGATGCAATCAGCAGGGCGGGAATAAGTGACTTGGTCATGATGAACCTCCAGAGTTCTGTTCTTGGACTGCTTCAAGTAGTGCGCTGCAGATCAATTTGTTCATCTGCATACGCAACCTATGAAACCAGTCTAGGCCCCCTATTGACGTAATCAAACGATAGTTTCGTCGAAAGATATTTGTTGTTTCGGCAACAATAAAGCGGTTGAAACTCAGCGTCGCTTAAGTTTCGGCCCATTTTCGCGGCAATGGTCCGGCGATCACTGGGACGTGCGAAAGTGCTCTGCCAGGAAATCGATGAACGCACGAATGCGCGCCGGCTGGTTGCGGCGGCTCGGATAGTAGACAAACAGATCGGCTGGTGGCAGAAGAAACTCGGGCAACACCACTTTCAAGCGTCCGCTTTCGAGGTACTTGGCAAGATCCCATTCGGAGCGGATGGAGATGCCGTGTCCGTCGAGCGCCCATCCAAGGACGATATCGCCGTCGTTGCTCGACAAGCCGCCCGGCACTTTCACCGATACCGTCTCGCCATCGCGCGTGAAGCGCCATACGCCATAGGCATCGTCGTTCTGCCGATGCAGGATGGTCCTGTGGCGCGCGAGGTCGCTGAGTGCGGTGGGATTGCCATGCCGTTGTAAATACGCTGGCGATGCACACAGAAAGCGCCGGTTCGACATGATGCGGCGCGCGTTGAGCCGCGTATCGGGGAGTGCGCCGAAGCGAATGGCGAGATCGAACCCTTGCTCGACGATATCGATAGGCCTGTCCGTCACATCAAGCTGAACTTCGACTTGCGGATAGCGCTGCACGAACGCGGAGACGAGCGGCGCGATGGTCGTGCGGCCAAATCCAAGCGATGCATTCACACGCAAGATGCCGCGCGGCGCTTCGCGGCTGCGCGATACCGCGTCTTCCATCTCCCGCGTTGCAGCAAGAATGCGGATGGCGTGACGCAAATAAGTATCGCCTTCGTCGGTGAGACTCGTGCTGCGCGTGGTGCGATTTACCAGCCTGACGCCCAGGCGTTGTTCCATTAATGCAAGCCGGCGTGTTGCGGCCGGCGGCGTCAGATCGAGCGCGCGCGCGGCCGCCGACAAGCTGCCGAGGCGCGCAAGCTGAACGAAAAATTCGAGATCCGAGGTGCCGTCGTTCTTCACTTAAACTGAATAATCAAATGTGTACCGGTGAAGTGTAACGCGGCGGGGCGCGCGTAAGCTTCGGTTATCGGCTTAAGCACGTGCTAGACCGCTCACTTACACCCGAACTTAGACCCGCATTCAGGAGACAGGCACATGAAAATCGTGGAAATTCGCGAGCTGACCATTCCGATCAGTTCAGCCATTCGGAATGCGTATATCGATTTCAGCAAGATGACACTGAGTCTGGTTGCCGTGATCACCGACGTGATGCGCGACGGCAAACCGGTGGTTGGCTACGGGTTCAATTCGAACGGACGCTATGGCCAGGGCAAGCTGATGCGCGAGCGTTTTATTCCCCGCGTGCTAGAAGCCGATCCGGATTCGTTGCTCGATGCAACGGGTACCAACCTCGATCCACACAAGGTTTGGGCCGCGATGTTCACCAACGAAAAGCCGGGCGGCCATGGTGAGCGGTCTGTAGCAATCGGCACCATCGACATGGCGGTGTGGGATGCGGTGGCGAAGATCGAAGGCAAGCCGCTGTTCCAGTTGCTGGCCGAGCGTTATGGCAACGGCACGCCGGATCGCAAGGTCTTCGTTTATGCTGCGGGCGGTTATTACTATCCCGGACAGGATTACAGCAAGCTGAAAGACGAAATGCGCAGCTACATTGACCGGGGTTATACCGTGGTCAAGGAGAAGATCGGCGGTGGATCGCTCGACGAGGATCTGCGCCGGATCGATGCCGTGCTGTCCGTGCTGCAGGACGGACAGAAACTCGCCGTCGATGCAAACGGCCGCTTCGATCTGGATACGGCCATCCAGTACGCCAAGGCGCTCTCGCAATACGATCTCTTCTGGTACGAAGAAGCCGGCGATCCGCTGGATTTCGAATTGCAGGCGACCCTGCGGAACTACTACGACAAGCCGATGGCAACGGGCGAGAATTTGTTCTCCATGCAGGATGCGCGTAACCTGATCCGCTATGGCGGCATGCGCGCGGACCGCGATTACCTGCAATTCGATTGTGCGCTGAGCTACGGTCTCGTCGAATACCTGCGCACGCTCGATATGCTCCATCAACATGGCTGGTCCCGTTCACGCTGCATTCCGCATGGCGGCCATCAGATGTCGCTGAACATTGCAGCGGGTCTTGGCCTCGGTGGCAACGAATCGTATCCGGACCTGTTCCAGCCGTTCGGGGGTTTTCCCGACGGCGTGAAAGTAGTCGATGGTCATGTGACCTTGCCCGAACTTCCGGGTATAGGCTTTGAAGGGAAAAGCGATCTGTATGCGCACATGAAGGCCTTGTCGTCCTGAACACCCAGGTTGAGCGCAGGTTCAAGGGTTGAGGCCATTCACACACAGCTAACACCAGGAGACTGAAATGCAGAAACCGATCGAGCTTTCCGGCCGCGACATCCTTCGCGATCCGCGTCTTAACAAAGGATCCGCATTCACCGAGGAAGAGCGCCGCAAGTATCACCTCGAGGGACTCTTGCCGCCCGGATCAAGCTCGCTCGAACTGCAGGTGGCACGCACGCATACGGAACTCGCCGCGCTCGACAACGACCTCCAGAAGTACCTGCTCCTCTCCGATCTGCAGGCGAGAAACGAGACCCTGTTCTACGCCACGATCATGTCCGATCCGGCGACCTTCATGCCGCTCGTGTACACGCCGACCGTCGGCGAGGCCTGTCAGAAGTTCAACCATATTTTCCGGGCGACGCGCGGCATGTATGTGCCCATCTCGGCGCGCGGCCGCGTGAAGGAGCTTCTTCAGAACTGGCCGGAGAAAGAAGTCCGGTTCATCGTGGTGACGGATGGCGAACGCATCCTCGGACTCGGCGATCTGGGAGTGGGCGGCATGGGCATTCCTATTGGCAAGCTGTCGCTTTACACCGCGTGCGCCGGCGTGCCGCCGCAATATTGCCTGCCGGTCATGCTCGATGTCGGCACGAACAACAGCGATCTGCTCGATGACCCCCTTTACCTCGGCTTGCGGCAGGAACGCGTGCGTGGCGACGAATATCATGCATTCGTGAACGAGTTCGTTGAAGCGGCGCTCGAGTTGCATCCGCAGTGCTGCGTGCAATGGGAAGACTTCGCGAACTTCAATGCGGTGCCGCTGCTTGCGCGTTACAAGGACAAGATCTGCACCTATAACGACGACATCCAGGGCACCGCTGCGGTCGCGCTGGCGGGCATCTTTGCCGCGCTGCATATCTCGAAGCAGAAGCTCGTTGATCAGCGTTTTCTGTTCCTCGGCGGCGGTTCGGCGGGGACCGGCATTGCCGAATTGATCAGCCAGGCAATGGTGCTGGAGGGGCTGACCATAGACGAAGCGCGCGCCCGCAATGCGTTATTCGATGTCAACGGCCTCATGGTGAAATCGCGCACCGACCTTGCTGATTTCCAGAAGCCCTTCGCCGTCGATCACGCGCCGGTAGACACCTTCACCGACGCGGTGAAGGCGCTGAAACCGACCGGCATCATCGGTGTGAGCACAGTGCCCAAGCTCTTCAATCAGCACGTGATCGAAGCAATGGCCGACATCAACGAACGCCCGATCATCTTCCCGTATTCCAACCCCACATCCCGCTCGGAGTGCACGGCGGAAGAAGCCTACAAATGGTCGTCGGGCCGAGCCATCTTTGCAAGCGGAAGCCCGTTTCCTCCGGTGGAAATCGAGGGGAAGACGTTCGTGCCGGGGCAGGGCAACAACGTCTATATTTTCCCGGCGCTCGGCATGGCCGTGTTCGCCACGCAGGCGAGCCGCGTGACCGATGAGATGTTCATTGCCGCAGCGAAGGCGGTCGCCGAGCAAGTGTCCGACGCGAGTCTTGCGACCGGTTTGATCTATCCGCCGCAAAGCAAGATCTTCGAGGCGTCGCTGCATGTGGCCGTGCGGGTAGCCGAATGCATCTTCGATAACGATCTCGCACGCGTGCCGCGACCCGACGACATCACCGCAATGATCCGCGATTGCGCTTACAAGCCTGCTTATACGCTCTAGGCCGGCTGCATCAGGCGAGCGCAGCCCTGATCCGCGCGATCGCATCGATCTCCGGTGCGCCTTCCGCAAGTCGATCGCGCGGGCACCATGGATAGGGCAAGTCCTGCGCCCATTGGAGGATGGGTTCGGCCGTTTCTTGCGGTAAGCTCATCATCTCTTCGATGGTGATCCGCAGCGCCCGCACGCGCCCGGTATCATCGGCCGTCCATTCGTACCGGCCGAACCCGGCGCGCGCCGATCCTGTCTCTTTCTCCGACATGCACACAAGCCAGTCGCACGCGAACGTGGTTTCGGTGCGTGGTTTTTCACCGATACAAAACGTATAGACGTTCTCATAACGCACTGCGAATTCGCTGACCAGCACATCGGAAATGGCTTTCGCGCCCTTCACGGCGGGCGGAAACGCGATGTCCCGGGTATTGATTTTCATCGTCAATTCGGCGTCGGCGGCGAACGCCTGGGCGATCAGATGCGGCCGGTTGCCATCCTTCGCGCGAATGTAAGTTTCGATGGATTTTTGAAGCGTGATCATGTGAAGTGCCTGCGCGCGAGGGACGAGGCGTCAAGTGTAAGGTCGCACGAAGTCCGCGGCCCGAAAGGCCCCTGCGCCTTGATGGACAAGGCATCCAGCGCATCGGCAGGTCACTTCCGCGCAGCCGGGCGTTGCCGAAGTTGTAGGGAATCACTTCCTCGAACGCAACTTTTCGCGTAGATTTGCGACCGCGAAACAAATGTCACCCCGGTAAAGTAAGAGGAATCCATCCATGTCCACGGCCAAGCGAATCCGCGAAGTGTCCAAGCTGAGCGGCGATTTTCTGCTGCGCTCAGGCAAGCGCAGCAATACCTACTTCGATAAATATCGCTTCGAATCCGATCCGTCCCTGCTCAAGGAAATCGCCGAGGCGATGGTTCCGTTGATCCCGCCCGGCACGGAAATCCTTGGTGGCCTCGAGATGGGCGGGATTCCGATCGTGACGATGCTGAGCCAGGCAACCGGCCTGCCCGCGGCGTACATCCGCAAGGAAGCCAAGGAATACGGCACGTGCAAGTACGCCGAAGGTGCGGATCTAACCGGGAAAAAGCTCGTGCTGGTGGAAGATATCGTGTCGAGCGGTGGTGCTATTGCCGATGCAACCGCGAAGCTGCGCGCTGACGGTGTGCCGGTTTCGGTGACGTTGTGCGTGATCGATCGAGAAAGCGGCGGCAAGGAAATGCTGGAAGGCATCGGCATTGAACTGAGGTCGCTTTTCACATTTTCGCAAATCGAAGGCGCTTAAGCTCTTTCCAGCACACTCCTTATGCAGCTTCTTGATCACGTGTCGATTGGCGTGCCCGATATGGACGCTGCCCGGCGTTTCTACGATGCCATCATGAACGCCCTCAGCGCTGCGAAAGTGTATGACCTGCCGCACGCGCTGGGATACGGTGAGCGCTGCACGCCGCAGGATGCGGCGTCGACTTATCTTGCGGTGTATCTCGATGACGGCGAAGTAACGGATTCGAAACGCCACTGGTGTTTCAAGGCTGCGTCGCGCGAACAGGTCGATGTGTTTCACGCTGCAGGGCTCGCTGCGGGGGGCCGCTCGGATGGCGAACCCGGTTTGCGCGCTGATTACCATGCCGGATATTACGCTGCGTTCCTGTGCGACCCGGCGGGTAATCGCGTTGAAGCGGTTTGCCATCTTCTTGCGTGAGCGGCTGTTCAAGCCTGCGCGCTGCCCGAAAAATAGTTGTATGCGCCGGAGGAATCGTCGTCGGTGATGGGCTGTTCGCCGCTTTTATCGATGATCCTCTTTCCCTGACGTTTGAGCACGAAGCGCGGTCTGCCGGCGCGTGAATCCACGCTGAGATGGGTGATTCCGACGTGGACATCGATCTGCCTGTCCGAATCCGCGCCCGGCAATTGCACGATCAGCGTTGCGGGCGCTGTCAGGAACACTGATACGTGGATACGCGTCGAGAGCGGCGTTTGACTCTGCGGTGGCGTGCCCGCAGCCGAAGCCGGCGGATTCAACCGATAAAAATAAAACAACTGGTCGCGCAAGATCGCCGGTTGGTTACCGGTCTTGAACCACTGAATGTAATAGTCGCTGGCATCGAGGTAAGCCGCGTGCGAGGGCAACTCCCCAAAGCGGTCATCGTAGACATGAGCACGGCCGGCAGCTCCGGCAGGCATGGGCAAGGGCGCCACATACGTTGACTCGGCCCAGTCGTTCCACGTCACGATCTGCACCCACGACGCATTCGATGCGATTGCCGCCTCCCATTCGGCTGCCATGCCCGAGAAACCCTCCGTCTCGAACGCACGATAATTCGTGCCCGCAGGCAATCCGCGATAGTACGGCGTCACCGGCGCCATGAAGAGCTTGCCGTGTGCACGCAGTGCGGGGCCAAGAGACTCGACGGAATCCGCGATCAGCTCCGGCAAACCTGCTGCTCCGAAGTAGAAGTACCCATCGGCGGTACCTAGCCGCTGCACAATTTGATCGGCTGCAACGGGCGTGATGAGTCGCTCTCCGCTCTCGGGGAAAAAGTGCGGCACGAAGAACGCACCAAGCCTTCGGGCGTGGTCTATCAGCGCGGCGCCATTGCTGAATCCTTTGCCTCCGGCAGCGTATGCCGAAAGAACCGGTTTGCCATCCATACGTAATTGCGCTTTCAGGTCGCGCGTACTTTCGACTATATCGTCGATCTCGTCCTGCGCGTGGCCATCGGCGGAAACAAAAAGCGTGAAGTCGAAATCAAGGCTCCCGGCCGCTTCATACATGCTCATCACACGTTGCTTGTATTGCGGTTCGCTTCGGTGCCAACCGCCGCAATTCAACGCGAAGCCATCGATTCCGCGTGCGTGTGCATCGCGCATTTCAGATCGATACGACTCGATGCTCGCCTGTCGTCCGCCCCGCGGCCATGCAACCATGTAATGAGCGAAGACTCGTTTGCGATTTTTGTCGAGACTTGATAACGGCGCAATGGCGTGAGCAGTGATGGGCGCCGGCAATGCGCAAGACAGCGACAAGCAAGCGAGTATCAAGCGACGGCGGCTTTGGAGAGGACCTGGATTCACGACGGCGACCAAGAGAAGTGTCGCCGTCATGGTAGCTGCATAGCGCGGCGCATGCTGCTAGAAATTGCCAGGGAAACGAGCTTCGAAACCGACCGTGCAATTGTGAATGAGAATGCGCGCACAACCTTGTCTACGCTACTTCGTTAATGATCAGGTATCCAAACGTATAGAGGGATTCGCAAGATGACAGGATGAAAAAAAGCCCATCGCTCACGATGGGCCAAGCTGCAGTCACTTACACCACTCACAACACGTCTTTGGGAAAAGACGCACCTCAGTTTAAACGCGCTTGCTGTCCGCTTGGTTGCGGCGCCGCTTACATGCATTACGCTGCGTGACAGGAGTCGAAACAACACGGCGAAGTGGAACGCGGCTTGCGATTAAGAAATGGTGAACACTTTCAGTTCACGGGCAGGCATCTGGGTCAGGCTTACACTTTCAAATTCGTAAGCTTGTACGGGCATACTGCCAATCCCCGTTACTCTATGGAAAACATTATGAAGAAGATCGCTCTCACGCTTACAGTCGCGATATCGACGTTCTGCGCAATTGCTCCTGCGTTTGCCGCTGATAATCATCACCATCGCGAATGCCATAAGGTGAAGGTGCATCACCACTGGGTTAATCGATGCCACTAAGCTGAGCTTCCTGCTAGAAGCCTGGCGCCGGTAAGCCGTTCCTTCGCGGGAACGGCTTTTGCGCTTTATGGAGCGATTAAAGGTGCTGTAATGGCAATAGAATAGGCGCTTAGCGGGAAAACATTAAAATAAGCCTACAGTGTAAGTGCGGCGGGTGCACACTTGTAGTTAGCGGAATCTAACGCTGAATGCCCGTTTTGCAGACCGCAGCCTTGAAGGAAGATGGAACCCCGGCGGCAACGCTGGCGATTCCGGTCACCAAGCATGTAAAAAGGTCATGGTGAAATGCCGAAAACCATCGCCCGAGCGTTGGAAGCCTTCGAATGTTAAAGAAACCGACCATTTTCTTTCGGCTAAGAGCGGCATTGGCGCGCCACCCGAACGCAATCAGTCTTGGAAGCATTGCATTCTCGGTCATCGTGCTCGTCTCTGCGATGGCGATTCTCCTGCAAGCGCGAAACGACGCGACACTTCGTGCAACCGAAAATGCCGACAACCTCGCGCGCGTGCTGGAACACGACATCACGCACACCACCGAACTCACGGATCTTTCGATCCAGGCCGCCGTCGATGGCGCGGAAGACGCGGACGTCATGCAGTTGCCGCCGCGTTTGCGCAACGAGTTGCTGTTCGACCGGTCCGCCAGCGCAAGCCGCTACATAGGTTCTTTTCTGTGTCTCGATGCGCATGGAAAGATCATCGTCGATTCGTCGAGTATCGTGCCGCGTGGTAACAATCTCGCCGACCGTGTCTGGTTCACCATCCACCGCGACAATCCGGGCATTGGCTTATATGTCAGCCGGCCGCTGCAGTCGCGTCTGATTCCGGGTGAAGTCGATCTGATGTTCAGCCGCCGCGTCAATCGGCCCGACGGATCGTTCGCCGGCGTGGTCGTCGCGGCGTTCCGGCTGGACTACTTCAAGAACCTGCTGTCTGGCGTAAGCGTCGGGCCGGGCGGCATCATCACGCTGCTTCAGGACGACGGCCATGTGATCCTGCGTTATCCCAACGACGGAACCCGCGTCGACGAGAACTTCGCCGGGCGCAAGAATTTTGAGCGGTTCAAGTCGACGGGCGTCAGCTCGTTCTTCGGTGTATCGAAGGACGGTACCGAGCGGCTTTACAACTTCCGGCGCTTCGAGAAGCTCAAGATGATCGTGATCATCGCGCCAACGAGCCATTACGTGTTCGCGGACTGGAACAGCCGGGCGTGGTACATCGGCGTTGTGACACTGCTGCTGGTCTTCGGGCTGGTGTCGGCGGCGCGGCTGTTATCGGTCGAATTTCAGCATCGGCTGGAAGTCGAGGCGCGTCTGCGCAACATGACACGGGTGGATGGACTTACCGGACTGAGCAACCGGCGCAATCTCGATGAACGCCTGCTGTTCGAATGGCACAGGTCAAAACGTTCGGGCGAACCGCTGGCTATCCTATTCGTGGATATCGACCGCTTTAAAAGTTACAACGATACCTACGGACATCAGTCCGGCGACGACGCGCTGACCGCTGTCGCGCAGGCGATTGCGAAAAGCAGCCAGCGTCCTGGCGATATCACCGCGCGTTTCGGCGGGGAAGAGTTTGTCGTGGTGCTGCCGGAAACGGACAGCAAGGGCGCGACGCTCGTTGCTGCGGCGATTCATTGCGCCGTGCACGCGCTTTCGATTGAACATACGGGCAGCGAGCACGGCATGATTACGGTGAGCATCGGGGTTGCATCGACGCAGGCAGACGATATCGCCGATGCACTCGCGTTGATCAGGGCGGCTGACCGCGCTGCTTATCGCGCGAAGGCCTCAGGCCGGAATCAGACGAGCGTGGCCGGGCCTTATAGCGATGAAGTGCTGATCGGTTAGCCATGCGTGCAGCAACCCGATTTGCACGGCGGGTCAGCGGGGCGTCATCTCACCTCATTTCTTTTCACTTCAGCAACCCGAACACGGCGACCCCATTCGTCGCGCCGACATAGACCTTCCCGGCTGCGATCATCGGCGTGATGAACTTGTTGCCAGCGCCGAACTGATCGCGCGCGCCGGCCTGATTGCTGTTGTATAACTCATGCGCGAGGTTGGTGGCGTCGTAGGCGTGCAGCGCTGCGACCGTGCCATTTTCCGCCGCCCACACAATACCGTTGCTGGCGCCGTTCGCCGAGATGGCGGGCGTTGCGCCGGGATAAGGAAACTGCGTTGGGCTCCGCGAGGACGCCGCGGTGGCGAGCAGTGCGTTAGTGACAGGCAGCGCCTTGAGCGCATCGGTCTGTCCGCCGTAATAGACCACGTTGTTGTAGTACGCAGGCGACCCCCAGATACCACCGGCCAGGACCCCGGTCAGCGTTTGCCAGATGTTGTTCGACGTCGGGCTGAACTTGCCCATGTTGTCTCGATCGACCACGTAGATGTTGTTGTCCTTGCCCGCGCCCACCGCCAGATGCTTGACCGTCCCGTTCGCAGTGGTTTGATCGGGCAGCAGCATTGCGCCTCCTGAGCCGAAATCGTTGTCGGCGGCAGCTTGTGCCACGACATCCGACATGGCGAAGTAGTCGGTGACGGCCGGCGTGGCGGTTGCGGACAGCTTGATGAACGCATCGCCGAGATCACCGTCTGCCGGGAAACCCTGCGCGTTCAGATTTGTGCCGAAGGTGCCGTTGCCATCGATGAAATAAATCGATGTCCCGTCCGACGCCATGCCCGAACCCGCCATCCAGATCGATCCCTGGCTGCCGTTGGGCGTCACGGGAAGCGCGCCGGTTTGCTTGAGCGTAGCCGCGCTGTAGGTCATCAGCCAGCCATTGTAGTTGCCTGACATGCAGTGCGCTGTCCACCCCATGTAGATGTTGCCGTTGACGAGCGTCAGCGCCGCACGCACCGTGTGCAGGGCCGGATTGAAAGTCAGAACTCCGTTGACGCCTTCTGCGCCGTTGCCTGGATAGGTTGCAGAAATTTCAGTTGGGCCTCCGAACAATTCCGCACCGGTCGCAAGGTCGATCGCATGCAGGCGGTGATGAACGTTGCCGCTCGCGTCCGTGCTCATGGCAACGGCATAGAGCGCGCCGTTCGCACCGCGCGACCGGTCGATGACCGGCGTGGCCGTAATCCCGATTTCGGGCGTGAGGTCCTGGCAACCGGTATCGAGGCTCGGCGTTTCTCCAGCGCCGGCCAGCGATTTTTGCCACAGTGCGGCACCGTTGTCGGCGTCATAGGCATAGACGCTGTCGTGCTCAGTGACCACGTAGACGACGTTATGCGTCGCTGCGCCTATCGTCAGGCTGGTGACGAAGAGCGGCTGGCCATCGACCTTGCCGTCAGCGGGAAGGAAGCGCAGTTTGCCGAACGTTGCCGAATTGACATTAGCGAGCGTGAGCGTTGTTTCCGCCAGCATCTGACCGGTTCG
>NZ_JBSIPA010000171.1:0-12227 GCF_053574605.1 Caballeronia sp. M23-90
CCGGTCAGGACGTCAGGTACGTGTTGAGAAGATGAGCGAAAGCAAACCGTTCGATGACGCATCGTTATAGATATAAAGCATTGCCAAAACTGGGGTTGCACAGAAGCTCCAGGATCAGTCGGGACGATACCTGTTTACGGACCCGTCGGCATTCGGTGTATAGGCGGCATGAGCTCAATACAGGCTTTGATACGGAACGTGAGAACCTCGCGCTGGATGTAAAGGGAAATGACAAATGGCAAACACCATAAGGAAGAATACCGATGCCAGCGCGAGGGACGGAGTCGCCCGTAGTAGTGATGAAGCCCTTGTAATGAGGGTGGAGCGAAGGGGCGGCGTTAGCCTGTTGACAAGTGTCGCCAACTCGCGATGCGAGGATGAGTGACATGGCATCAGCAAAACCATATTGCATTGCAAAGCGTACGGTGTGGGAAGCCTACCAACTGGTGAAGGCCAACCGAGGTTCTGCTGGGATCGACGATGAGACTATCGCGATGTTCGAGCAGGAGCGGTCCAAGAATTTGTACAAACTGTGGAACCGGATGTCGTCGGGGTCGTACTTCCCGCCGCCGGTCAAGCAGGTAGAAATTCCGAAGGCCAAGGGTGGCACGAGAAAGTTGGGAATTCCCACGGTGATCTCATAATGCACCTCTCACAGTTGAGTGTTGGAATGTTGCCGCTGTAGATGCCCTGAAGTGCGCACCAAATCCTTTAGTTGCCGTTCCTTGGCGGCATCCAGCGTAACCCACCACGGGCCCCGCCCATCGAGCTTGCGCGCCTGGACTACCTGGCGCTCGATCCAGTAATACACGACGTGTGGACTGACATGCAGCCGATGAGCGAGCTGCTGTACCGTGAGCTCGTCTGGCCGCTTGAAGCAGGTTACTTCAATTCGATACCGGTAGCGGATCCATTTGACCATTTCAAGCGTGAACGATTTGCCAGTAGAACTGCGTATGCCTTCCTGATTGAGGTGCGCCACGATTTGCCGGTCAGACAGATGCTGCGATAGTTCGCGCACCCGCTCGACGAACGCGGCGGGGTAACGCATCGCATCGGCAGCCGGCTTGGGCAAGTCCACGGTGATATCAGTACACGCGCTGCCCTGCCAGCGGATATGCAGCACCGCTTGTCTCGTGGCGGACCGTCTCTCGACCGTGATGTCCCGGATGAGCAGTCGCAACATGCGCTTGCGATCCTTTGCTGATGTGGTCGGCGCCCGCCAGAGGCGCGGCAGATTGCGCGCTAGCGCGAGGACCTGAGCTTTCTGTTCGGACGTGGCGACGAGTGCCTTCTGGCTCTGGAACTGGGTGGCTTCCGTCCTGATCGCCTCGAGGCGGAGCATCGCGTCATTCCAGCGCCGCTCGAGGGTACCCGCGACCAGACGGTTGGCCGGGTCGCATTCCTGATAGCGACGTTCAGCGAGTGCGACCTCATACTCGGCGCGTTCGATGCGCATGTGCCACTGGCGCATGATGGCATGATCGCGTTGCTCGAGTTCGCTCAGGGCGGTCACGGCGAGCTCGAGTTCGGCTGGCTGCAGGGCGGTGAATACAGCCTCGCCAATTGCGTTGTCAAGTAGTTCGCTGCGCATGCTCATGCAATCGGTGGTCGCCAGCCCCTCGCGGCGGCGAGCACTGCATAAGTACAATGGATAAAGGCCGCCGTTTCCTTGGTAGCGAACGGTCAACGCCCGACCACAGCAGCCGCATATCAGCAGTCCCTGAAGCAGCGCCAATCCTTCACGCGCCGCACCACTGAGAACGGTACCTTCGCCGTTGGTCCTGTTGAGCGCCAGGCGGTCTTGGTTGCGTTCAAATTCCTCTATATGAACGGCCCCCTTTGCGCCAGGCTTTCTTGTGCGTTGAAGAACAGGATAGGTTGCAGCTCTATATGCGACCTTCTTGCAGCCGGTATAGCCGCTGCGGGTCCCTATGAAATCCGCTGACTCGTGCCTCATTCCGGGTGAGAGCTCGAAGCTCGCTGGAATTTCCAGGTTTCACGAATCCCGGTCTTACCTGTGCTGTCATTACACTCGATTGCCAACGCAACTTTACGACGGGATTATCCAACTCGATTGAACTGCTCGTTAAGCGGAATGCTTGCTCAAGCCGACTTCAGGCTGACATGATCTTTCGTGTACGGTCTGGCGTGCGCCAGTACTGCCCAGATGATTCGCGCCATCTTGTTAGCGAGCGCGACCATCACCACGTTCAGTGGTCTGCGCTTTTTCATCTGTTCGATCCATTCTGTAGGCTCCTTCGTGTGAAACAACACGCTACGAGCGCCATGAATTAGCAAGGTTCTCAAATAGGTGTCGCCACGCTTGCTGATCCCAAGCAGTTTTATTTTGCCGCCTGAGCCTGTTTGCCCAGGCACCAGACCAAGCCACGCTGCAAACTCGCGTCCCGATCTGAACGATTTCGGATCACCCATGGTAGCAACGGCAGCTGTCGCGGTCAGCAGGCCAACACCGGGGATGGCAGCGATTGCATTGCACGCCTTGTCCTCTTTCATCCATGTCTGCAGGCGTCGTTCAATTTCGGCAATTTGTTTATCCAGTGCTGTCAGCCCGTTCCATTGTTCACGCAGGGTGTTGATTAGAATCGCCGGTAGACGATCGACCAACCGTTCCAACACACTTGGTATCGCCTTGTCCAACGCGGCGCGCCCCTGGGCCATCACTTCACCGTACTCAGTCAGCAAGCCACGGAGGCTATTGATCTGCATCGTGCGAAACTTCACTAGTTGCTGCCTCATCCGATGCAGCGCAAGAACGGCTTGCTGTGCCTCCGTCTTCACTGCAACCGCTTTGCTAGGCATTTGCGTTGCCATCCAGATTGCGCGCGCATCGGCAGCGTCATTTTTGTTGCCGGTATTGAAAGCCTTAACGAATTTAGCTGGCATCAGCTTTACCTCGTGACCCATTTCGATGAGCCGCCGTGCCCAATGTTGCGCACCGCTACAGGCTTCCATTCCGATCCTACAAGGCGCACGATTTGCGAAATGCTCCAGGAACACTGCGCGCTTAACCGGCTTGTTCACGATTTCACCGGTGTCTAGGTCGACCCAGTGCAACTGGATGACGTTTTTCGCGATGTCCACACCAACGGTCGTATGCTTCATTCTGGATTCTCCGGTTTGCCTGTGAAGATCTCCATCATCTAACGATTTGGGCACTTTTACGCGGTCGGCCGACGGAAGTGCGTCCCCCGCACGATCTTGTCGACGGGTGGGGGCCGTTCATTTCATTCCGGGGTGATATATCCATCGTGATGGTCTGGCAGATGAACGCGCCACTCTGCCTTCGGAACCGGCTGCACGCGCTTATGGACCTCTCCCCGTGGCGTGATGCGCTGCCGATACTGGTATCGTCCAAAAACATAGATGCCGGCATAGGAAGGATTCCGTATCAAACCGAGAACACGTTCGTGACTCAGGCGCCCCCAGATGAGTCGACCCGCCCATGCACCTCCATAGGCGCGCTTGGGAAAGCGCAGGCCCTCTTCGGCAAAGCGCTTGACAACCGCGTATGCGCTGCCGGTCTCCTGAAACAGACGAAATGCCAGTTGCACGGCACCGCGTACCTCGTCATCGGGATCCAGGACGATGCGTCCGTGATCGTCGTAGCACAGGCCAACCGGGAGCGGAAACCGCAATTCACCCTTCTGCGCCTTGTTGAGCTTACCGCCCTGGAGGCGCCCGCGCAAAAAATGGAGTTCGGCCTGCGCCATCGTTCCTTTGAGACCGAGAAGCAGGCCGTCGTTGAAGTCGCCCGGGTCGTAGCAACCATCGGCGTCGATCACGAGAGTATGAGTAAGCGCACACAGTTCGAGCAGGCGATGCCAGTCCAGGTTCGAGCGCGCCAGGCGCGACACTTCCAGTGCAAACACTGCACCCACTTGCCCCATCGAGACATCCGCCACCAGCGTCTTGAAGTCCTCGCGGCCCGTCATCTGCGCCCCCGACTGACCGAGGTCCCGGTCCAGCGTACGGATCGCCGTTTCCGTCCAACCCAATGCCAGCGCCTTGTCCTTCAACGCATACTGGCGCTCGGTGCTCTCCTGATGGTGTCGCACCTGGGCCAGTGTCGACTGCCGGATATAGATGTACGCCGGCTTGCTTTGATGTTGGGGGGTGATCTTGGTGTTCATCGGCGGCCTCCTCGGTCAGCTCCAGCGCGGGCCCGGCGGTGAGCCAGGCCTCGAGCATGTTGGCGATGAGTACGCCGGCCGATTGCGGATCGACGATGTGGGTGAGTGACAGCGGAGACTGGCTCACCGGCGCCCCTCAGAGCGCCTCGCGGCGGCGCAATAGTTCGCGGTTGATCTCGCAGATTTCCTCGATGATCTCGCGGACTCGGTGATAGTTCGCCAGACGTTCGGTAACGTCGGGGTAATCGGCTTGCGGTACGTAGTCCATTTGGGGCCGGCGGCCGGGAAAGCTCACGGACAGGTAGTACTTGGGGCCATGGCCGGGGCCGTCTGCACACTTGCAGCCCGGTTTGCCGCAGCGCTTGTAGCGCTCGATGAGAGAGCCGCGCAAGAGCGTCTCTAACGCCGGCATTTGCTTCAGCAATTGCGCGCGGCGTCTGCGCAAAGTGGACGACGGAATATCTTCCATTGGCGGACCACGTTGAAAACTGGTCTGATAATAGGGCAAGGAGATGCATTGATCAAGCTCCTTTGTTCGACGACTTCCTGGATGGGGCGAGCTGGTCGATCAACGTGACCAGCTCCAACAACATGCCCAGATCGAAGCAGCACACTGACGCGATGGCGTCGTCGTGGACAGTCGGTGTGCCCCAGTCGGTCCATTCGCGCGCAATGCTAAAGCTGCCACGTTCTGTATCGCGCAGAAGCAATGTCTCGGTGCCTGCGACGCGGCGCTCCTTCAGAACGGGAAAGCGTTGGCCCCTGAGGGGATGGAACGGGTGACGAATCTCAGCCCATCCCAAATGCTCGCTGAGCACTTGTGCAGTTCGCGCTGACCGTCCCCACTGTGTCTGACCGAATTGCGCAAACTATCGTCAAGCTTCTGATCGAACCGGTACTCGATCCCGTGTTTCATCCAGACTCATATGGATACCGGCCGGGCAAATCGGCTAAGCAGGCAGTTGCTGTCACGCGAAAGCGGTGTTGGCAATATGACTGGGTCGTGGAATTTGACATCAAGGCGGCATTTGATCAGATCGATCATGCGTTGTTGATGAAGGCGGTGCGACGCCACATCAAGGATGACTGGATCTTGCTATATATCGAGCGGTGGTTAACTGCGCCGTTCGAAACTGCAGACGGTACCCGTTTGCCTCGGCAGAGGGGGACTCCGCAGGGCGGGGTTGTTAGTCCCATCTTGATGAATCTGTTCATGCATTATGCGTTTGACTGCTGGATGTCGCGGACTTACCAACAACTCCCTTTCGCTCGCTACGCCGATGACGCGGTAGTTCACTGCCGAAGTCGCGAGCAGGCGGACGAAGTGATGCGGGCCATTGCATCGCGGCTGGACGAGTGTGGTTTGACGATGCATCCGGACAAGTCAAAGATCGTGTATTGCAAGGACGGGAAACGCACCTTAGCTTATCCGAACGTGCAATTTACCTTTCTCGGTTTTACGTTTAGGCCGCGAGAGGCAATGAGCAGGTACAACAACCGGCGATTCACCAGTTTCTTGCCGGCAGCGAGCAACGATGCGCTGAAACGGATGCGGCAAACAGTGCGGAGTTGGCGGATACATCGTCGGACTCCAGCTACGCTTGATGACCTCGCGCAGCAATGCAATCCAACGATACAAGGGTGGTGGAATTACTATGGGGCGTTCTATCGAACGGCGCTGCATGCGATCTTCCAATATGTGGACCGGAAGCTCGAGCGCTGGACCCGACGGAAGTACAAAACACTGTCGCGACACAAACGGCGTAGCGCTGAATGGCTACGCAAAATGGCGGCTGTCTACCCACGGTTGTTCGTTCACTGGCGTGTCGTTGGGGCACCGGTTGGCTGACGGGAGCCGTATGAGGCGAGAGTCTCACGTACGGTTCTGCGAGAGGCTTGAGGTGAAACCCCTCGGGCCTACTTACCATCCTCAAAGCCCATGGCAACGCGGGACCAACGAGAATACGAATGGTCTGTTGCGTCAATACTTTCCGAAAGGCACCGACATCAGCCGGTACACGCAGCGCGAACTTGATGCCGTCGCAGACGCACTAAATTGCAGACCGCGTAAAAGCCTTGGATGGAAATCACCAGCAGAAGCACTAAGAGATCTACTACTTGCGTCATAAACATTAGGTGTTGCAACGACCCCTTGAACCTAAGCAATATTTGAGCATTCGCTATACAGACCGCTTGCTCGATACAGGTGTGCAACCATCAGCGGGTAGCGTCGGCGATTCGTACGACAACGCATTGGCCGAAACCATCAATGGTTTATACAAAGCGGAGGTCATCCATCGGCGCTCATGGCCTGACCTAAAGGCGGTTGAGCTGGCAACACTCGAATGGGTCCATTGGTATAACCATCGGCGGCTGCTCGGCCCACTCGGTTACGTGTCGCCTGCTGAAGCAGAGGACGCTTACAATCGGAATCAGGCGTTGCCCGCACGCGCGGCGTAGCGCCAAACTCGGCGGTCTCCGACGAACCCGGAGCGCTTCACTCCAACTTCAACCTGCAAGTTTCCTGATGCGTTCGGCAAGGCGTCCGAACGCTTCATTCACGTACTCCAAGGCCTTGGGCTCAGGGCCCTGTGCACGTAGGGAGCTTTTGAAGCTTTCCAGATCGGCCAGCCATTGCCGATGCAGCTTGTCCAGCCCGTTGACTTGAGGCTGAAAGACTTGCAGGTTGCCGCTTCCACGAAACGCCTGATAACCGCGCTCAAGTGTTGCCGCCGTTGTCAGCAATTGGGTCGCCATTTGCTTGAAGAGACTCCTTGCCGTAAACCCCGACGTGACACGTCGAAATCTAAAACTCATACTACGTCATATTGAGACAGCAGTCCATCTGTCGGACACTACGGTTTGGCCAATGAGACGTGAGGTCGTGCCTCGTGCCGCCACACGTAAGGACTGTTTGATTGCAGTTATTTAGGCGCAAAAGAGCGCAGTGGATGAACAGATGAAGCGAATATCGTCACGCCAAATAACCCCAAACGGCTCCGCGCCTGGAGCGCCGAGCTCCACTGAGTCGCAACCGCCTGCCTACCGATGGACCATTCTGTTCGTAGTCTGGTTCGCGTTCCTCCTGAGTTACGTCGATCGAGTGGCCTGGAGCACTGTCTCTGCTCCAGTAGGACAATCGCTTGGGATATCAGTAGCGATGTTGGGCGCTTTCGTCACTGCGTTCTACATCGGATATGTAGTCGCGAACGTGATCGGAGGGATTCTCACGGATACGATTGGTGGGAGAAAGACTTTGATCTTAGCCCTTCTGCCACTAGGTGTAGCGACCTTCTGCTTTGGCTATACGCATAACCTCCGAACAGGCTTCGCACTGCAATTGGTGATGGGCTTGTCGGCCGGGGCAGACTACTCAGCGGGAGTGAAAATCATCGCGTCATGGTTTGGCAAAGATCGTGGGCGCGCACTCGGATTCTATTCGACTGCGACCTCGCTTGCGGTTGTCATCGCCAATTCGACCGTCCCGTCGATGTCAAACTGGTTCGGCTGGCAAAACGCTTTCAGGGTTTTGGGCGTTGCTACCTTTTGCTGGGCGATCGTCACGTTCTTCCTGTTGCGAGACAGTCCGACAACTCCGTCTTCACGCATTACCCGACGTGAACTTGGTGGGCTGTTGAAAAATAGGAACCTCGTGTTGTTAGCATTGGCCGGGTGCGGCGCCCTTTGGGGAACCGTCGGCTTCGGAGCGTGGGGCAACGCGTTGATGACCAAGCAGTACGGGATCTCGCCAGTGACCGCAGGTTCAATCTCCGCCCTCTTTGGCGTGGGGGCCGTTATTGCGAAGCCACTTTTGGGTTGGGTCTCCGACTTGCTGAACGGCGCGACAAAGCTCGTCTCAATCGTATGCTTGATCTGTTTCGCTGCAATGTTAGCGGTATTCGGCCAGTGCTCAACCGTGACGCAGTTCTATGTTGTTGCGCCTTTGCTTGGCGCAGTCGCGTTCGGATATACACCAGTCTTGATAGCACAGGTCACTCGTGCGTCAGGCGCAAAGTCAGCTGGCGCGGCTGCCGGATTTACGAACGCTATATGGCAATCGGGAAGCGCCCTCGCGCCAATATTTGTCGGGCAGGTATACGCAGCTTCGCATTCGTTCTCGTACGCCCTTTTGACTCTCGCAGCAGGCCCGATTTGCGGAGCTTTCATACTGCTTTTTGTAGCTCGCCGACCGGCATATGACCAGCAACGGGCGCCCGAAACGCCCGGTCAGTCCACAGTTTCTCAACATCCCGTCAATAGCCACTGATAGGACTTACGCAAAAAGCCGCGCCTGAACGCGGAAACGAATTGTTACGAAACGACGTAAACCCGGAGGGGCGCGGAGTTTCGTAATGTTGAGCGCATGACGAAACATCTGAGCCGCCTGGGCTACTGCCAGTACCTGCTGACGAGCCCGACCAACTGCACGCTGACCAACTTTGCCGACCACGTCGACGATATGAGCCACGATGCCATCAACCGGTTTTTGCGCCGCGAGCACATGACGCCGCGCCTCGTGTGGGACAACGTGCGCGAGCAGATCGTCCCGCATGAAGACGGCTGCATCGTGTTCGACGATTCCGTGACCGACAAGGATTTCTCGCACAAGATCGAGCTCGTGCGGCGACAATACAGCGGCAACGCTCACGGCCTCATTAAGGGCATCGGCGTGGTGAACTGCGTCTACGTGAACCCCCAGAGCGGTGAATACTGGATCATCGATTACCGCATCTACGATCCGGACGGCGACGGCAAGTCCAAGCTCGATCACGTGCGCGACATGCTGACCAATGCGGTTCATCACAAGGGCCTGCCGTTTCGCCGCGTCCTGATGGATACGTGGTACGCCACGAAGGATCTGATGCTGTTCATCGAGTCGCTGAGCAAGACGTACTACTGCCCGTTGCGGAGCAACCGACTGGTCGACGACTCCGAAGGCAAATCGCCCTGCCGGCATGTTGATTCGCTGCAATGGGATGCTGAGACTCTCGCGCACGGCAAGACGATCAAAATCAAGGGCTTTCCGAAACATCACAAGGTGAAGCTGTTCCGGGTCGAGGTGTCCACACACCGCACGGACTGGGTCGTGACCAACGACATCACTCAGGATTCCTCTCAGGCGACACAAGATGCGTGTGGCCTGCGCTGGAAGATCGAGCAGTTTCACCGCGAGGTCAAGCAACTCACGGGCCTTCAGCGTTGCCAGTGCCGCAAGGCGCGCATCCAGCGAAACCATATTGCCAGCGCCGTGCTGGTGTGGGTCCGTCTAGCCGACATCGCACGACAGACGAAGCGTACGCTCTACCAGGTCAAACACGAAATGCTCGATGATTTCCTCCGCCGTGAACTCAAAAATCCGTCGGTCCCAATGCGCTTTGCGTAAGTCCTAACTGAAATTGTAGAAATCCGCCCGATACTTCGATATCCAGTCGCAAAATGCGGTCGCAGAGCCGCGTAAAAGAAATTAGGAAAACAAAATGAAATTCTTACCACTTGAATCTAAAGTTGGACGCAATGCCTTCGGCTTCTGTTCGATCATGTTATTTTCGTCGCTTGCGAGTGCCCAGTCGAGCGTTACTCTTTACGGGATCGTGGACTCGGGAATAGCGTACGTGACCCACGCTGGCAAGAGTGGCGGTGAAAATAAGGGGTCCGCCCAGATGATTTCCGGCGGAGAGGCCAACGACCGATGGGGATTTCGCGGAGTCGAAGATCTGGGCGGTGGGTTGAAGGCCATATTCCAGCTCGAAAACGGCTTTAGCGTCGCGAACGGCACCCTGCAGCAAGGCGGGAGACTTTTCGGTCGGCAGGCGTTCGTGGGTTTGCAAACGCCGTATGGCACGCTCACGCTCGGTCGCCAGAAAGTCCCTATCTACGACTACTTTCTGCCTCTTGACCCGCTGGGCTATTACAACTGGTCTCTCGTCTCCCAAGACGCCCAGTATGCGAACCGGGCCGACAATTCGGTCAAGTACGTAACCGATCTCGGTCCATTCAACTTCGATGCGTTGTACAGCACGGGCTATGACGCGACCATTACTAACGGCGGCCAGATTCCCGGCGAATTCCGGGTTGGCCAGGAGATCAGCGGTGGCACCTCGTTCGCGACCGGGCCGATTTTTGCCGCGATCGTCTACGATCTGCGTCGTGGCACTTCAACAGCGACACAGGGAGATAAGGAGCAGCGCATCGCGGTCGGTGCAAGCTATCAGTTCATTCCGGCGCTCAAGGCGTTCGCGGGTTACAAGTGGTTCAACAGTTCCGTTCCGGCGACGGCAGCCCGTTCGGATATGTACTACGGCGGACTGCAGTTCCGCGCGACTCCTGCGTTTGTCGTGTCTGCGGCGACGTATTACACCGACATCAAATCCGCCGGCCAGCATCCTATCGATTTCGGCATCAACTGCGCCTATTCTCTGTCGAAGCGGACCAGCATTTACGGCGAGATAAACTACGTTAAGAACAGCAATGGATCAAACCTTGGCGTGGCTGGTTTTGGAACCGGCGTCGTGGCTGGCGCCAATCAAACGGGAGTGGCTGTGGGGATCAATCACCTCTTTTAATATCCAATTTACTTAGTACTCGAGAGTGACGAGTTTTTCGTGAAAATTTGATCGTCGGCAAGTAGCGGGAACGGGCCTCCGCCCCGAAGTATCTTTCATCCTTTTGGGGTGGTGTCTGCGTAATCAATCAGGCCCGGATTTGACCTATGTGCCTAATCGGAACAACTCGAAGAGTTCGAGGTCCTGCCTTTCGCCGATGAATTTCGCGAAGATATTTGTTTGCGCGGTATTCACGAGAAATTCCGGCAGACTTTGGCGTAGGGCGTTGGCGACGACGAGCTCGGAAGGTGGGATTCCGGGGCGGACAGTGCGCAGCCATGATCCAAAGGAGTTCCACACCAGCGATGGAAAGGTCACCGCGAGGTATTGCAACAGTCCCTGGCAGACGACGCCCGCTTGGGCGAAGACGTGATACGCGTGGATCTTGAGTTTGACGGCGTCGCGGTACTGTTGTGACTCACGGTGCAGATACTGGTCACCGTTGCGACGACGCAGCGGTTTCATGTCCATCATCCAGAAGTGGTACCCGAAGGTGCCAATCAGGTGAACGGCCTGCTTGAAGCCGTGCTCGATCTTGAAGCGCAAACCGTAGAGACGAATGATCTCGATCGGATCCAGGGTGCGGTCGGTGCACATCAGCAGGCAAGCCCCTCTGGAGGGATGAATCACCGCGACGAAGCGTACGAGTTGCCCGCAGGATTGCAACAACAAATCACGTACCCGGTACTGAATGGTGACGTCCTGTTCGCCGTATACGGGGCTGATGGCTGATTGGGTGGTTTTGGCATCATCATTGAGCAGGGACTTCAGCTTGATCTTCTCGCCGTAGATCTTGGGACGGCCGCGCCCCCTTGGCCCGGTTTGCACATGCTCGGTGAAGGCGGTGGCATTCGATTTTACGCGGGTGATCAGGTGGTTGTTCTTGGCGCAAAGGCCCTTGACCATCTTCCTGGCGGAATAGAACGCATCGGCGACGAAGTAGTATGGATCCTTGATCGCGACGATGCCGAGGAGCGAGAGCATCTTGTCGAGCAAGGTACGGCGGTCGCGGTTGGACCATACGAGGCCCTCATGGATACGCATGGCCAGCGGCACCGCGAAGACGGAGTTGGCTGCCTGCACGAGCATGCTGACCGCCTGCAGGGAGTGGCCCATGATGTACTCGGGCTTGGTACTAGTGCCCGATTGCTGGTGTAGCAGCTTCACACCGGGCATTTTTCTGCCGCACTTCGCCACCTTGATGCCGTCGCCCACCAGTACGCGCCTACCGTTCACGCGCACCGGTTCGCGGAACAACCGCATCACCGCCTGGGCCCACAGTGCTGATAGCCGGTCGATATCAACGGCGGAGCTGTGAAAGCTTCTGAGCAGCTTGTTATAGAGGGCGGTCTCAAGTCGAAGTGCAACAGCTAGGTTAATGTTTAGATGACGTTGCTAGATCCGCTGCTTGTAGCGTCGCGGCGAATACCTCGAAGGGAGAATGAAACGCATGTGTGGCACGAGGTCGGTT
>NZ_JBSIPA010000172.1:0-12208 GCF_053574605.1 Caballeronia sp. M23-90
TTCGGGCCAGAGTGCGAGTGCGTCGCCGGCGGTGGCGAATGCATCGGCTGCAAGCGCTGCTACGCCCCGGTCGCTCGTGATCACGGTTGCACGATCGCTCGCCGCCACACGGCCAACCCCGAGCGTCTCGATTTCGTCCAGGAGGTCGTCCAAAGAATCGACGCGTACCAGACCCGCACGCCGGAATGCAGCGCTGTATAACGCGTCGAACGGATCGTCGTGGCCGGTGCGTAGAACGAGCACAGGTTTGTTGCGTGCGGCAGCGCGCGCCGCTGACATGAACTTGCGCGCCATTCGCACCGATTCAACGGCAAGCAGGACTGCACGCGTACGGGCGTCGCTTGCAAGAAAATCGAGGGTATCCCCGACATCGACATCGGCCTCATCGCCCAGCGCCACCACTCTAGAAAAGCCAAGACCGCGGGCGTTCGCCCAACCGAGCACGCCATTGGTCAGCGCATTCGACGCCGATACCCACGCTACCCCTCCAGCCGCAACCGGAGATGACGGCGCGCCCAGCACGGCGCCAGTGAGCGGCGTCATCACACCGAGGCTTGCCGGACCGACCACGCGCAACAAGAACGGCCGTGCCGCGGCAAGTGTCCGGTTTGTCCAGTTGCTGACCGTCTGGCCACGGGTTTCGCCCGACTGCCCAACGATTATGACTGCCCGCGTGCCCCGTTCGCCCAACTGCTGGACGATCGCCGGCCATGTTGAGGGTGGCGTGCACAACACTGCCACGGTGGGTGCATCGGGCAGATCCTCGATCCGGGCGTAGGCCACAGCGTCATCGATCTGACGATGCTTCGGGTTCACCGGCCAGATCCCACCCGCGAATCCCGCGCGACTGAGCCGCGACCACACCATTTCGCCGATACTGCCCGCGCGCAGCGACGCACCGATCACGGCGATCGATTTCGGATGGAATAGCGCGTCGAGATTGCGTACGGTCATGCAGCCTCCTGGAACGGGATGTATCCAGCATAGGCGATTCATGCCCCGCCAACTACTAGTCGAATGGCCTAGTCCCCTGCGTCTTATCCGCGGGTTCGCAGCTTTCCTGATAGCCCCTTATGAGAATTCCTGCTGCTTCAACGTTGGCCGAAAGGTCTATTGTTTCGCTCCCGGAATCAAGGTAATTTTATCGAACGCGGGACAAAGACCCTCGCTCGCAAACAACGGGCGCATGTACCTGGCCAACAAGAACAACTGGGGAGACTGGCAGTCAGGAATCACTATGCGACACCTTCCATCGTTAATTGCGCTACGTTTTTTTGAAGAGACGGCGCGGCATTTGAGTTTCAACCGCGCGGCACGAGCGCTGTGCGTCACACAAGGAGCTGTAAGCCGGCAAATCCGGCTGCTGGAAGAATCGTTGGGCGTGAAGCTTTTCGAGCGCGACCACAAAGGGATCCGGCTGACGCCGGCAGGCGTGACATTGATGCCCTCAGTGACGGAAGCGTTTGATGTCATCGAGCGGGGAACACGGCATTTATCAGGTGCTGTGGAACGCAGGCGTCTCGTTGTGTCGTTGCCCCCCACGTTTGCAACGCAATGGTTTTCTTCGCGGCTGGGCGCGCTCGCGGAGCAACTGCCAGACGTGGATTTATCGATCCGGACGCAGGACAGCGGCGAATGTCATTGCAGCGTCCGGTTCGGCCGCGAACCCGCGCGCGAGTCAACCATTGAAGGCGGCTCGGAGCTTTTGCTGATGGAAAGACATGCACTGGTGGGCGCAGCCGGATTGGCCGGCGTACCGGTCGAGCGCCTGCTTGATGAATTGCCCGCGCTGCATGTACTGCACGAAGACGTGCGTTTGAAATTATGGCCAAACTGGTTGGCCAAGGCGGGGATGCCCGCGCGCTACGCGGATAACGGCATCGAGTTTTCGAATCTGCAACAAGCGATTCACGCGGCGCGGCGTGGTGTCGGACTCGCGGTTGTGGACCTGAACATGATTGATGACGAGCTGACCGAAGGCGCGCTCGTGAGAATGTCCGACGTGGAGATGGTCGGACCGTTTGGATATTGGCTCGATGTGCCGGAAACGCATCGTGAAACTGAAACGGTGAGTTCGTTCGCGGCCTGGTTGCGTTATGAGGCAAGTGAAGCGGAACGAATCAAATGAGCCCCTCGTTACCGGCCGGATTGCACTGATACCACTCGTGTGCTTCTGGCCGGAACGTTGAGTCACTTGAAAAGCCAGCTTCGTGTCAGCGCATGGCGCTTCCCGACGCCCCTGTTCCCGTAACGCCATTCGCCTGCATTTCACCCCCGGGCACGCAGTGCGATTGCACCGACAGATACCCGGGGTTATAAGACTTTGGGTCTTTTTTCGGCAGCGTGTAGCTGATCCGGCATTGCTCGACGGGGCCACTTCCCCACTTCACCGTAAGCGCACCCTGATCTTCAAGACCTCGCGCAAAAACTCTGCTGTCCTGACCAACTACGCCCACCATATTTCCTTGTTCGTTTTCCACGCTCGCTCCAAATGGTAACGTTCCACCACCTAGTTTCGGCGCTTGAATCAGCGCCGCCCGACCACTCACCGTCTCGTACTTCATCATCACTATAGAGCCTGCACGGGGCGCCACCTGCGCGGATGTCGATTTAAATTCGACATCGTGGACGTGCCTTTCGGATCGATATCGATCACGTTCATGCTGTAGGGCGACAGGTACGGAATCACTGCATATCCACGTGAATCGACCGTCGTTCCCGGTGCGTTCGTCACGGTCGCGCCGGCAGCAGCAGGCGCATTCACAATGCCGAACGTATCGCCCACTGTTTGCGAAAATGTCACTCCGCCCGGGTGCGCCACGACCGATCCCTGCACGCCCGCCGATACCTGTCGCGTGCCGCCGCCACCGCTTGCGGATGCATTCACCGTAGCGTACGGCGCGCGATAGGTTGCGCTCACACCGGCGTTGCCATTGTTGGCAGAATTGCCACCGACGTTGTACGTGCCGTAGCCGTTGTAGGAGAACTGGTTCGTGGCGCCCAGCGAACCGCTCACATTCGCCTGCATGTTCGTCGCGCCGTTCGAGTTGTACGAGGCGTTGGTGGTCAACATCGGCGCGTGCGCCGAATGGCCGAGCGGGATCGTCGTGCTCAGCAAGAATTCGTTCGATAACTCTCCGTCCATGGTCCGCGTGCGGCCGGCCGTCAGGCTATAGGTTCCGTATTTGAACGCGTTGGTGTAGCCCGCCTGAAACAAGGTATCAGTGCCGCCGCGATTCCAGTAATTCTGCGACGATCCGGTAACGAACATCGTGCCGTGATCGCCCAGCTTCTGGTTGACCGATACCTGCATGCGGTTGCGCTGTCTATAAATCGCATCGATATCGCCGCCATGCTCCGAGATATCGCGAATGGACGCTGCATCGTTCAGGTTCAGATACCCTGCTGTCGAGAACCGGTAAGCCGCGACAGACACGTTCGTATTGGTCGCCCCGACAAACTTGCTGTAGCCCACGCGCAAGCTCGCGCCGTGCATCGACTGGGATTGCGGCACGCTGGTCATGGCGCCGGTGACGTCCATCGAAAACGCGCCGAAGCCGGTGTTCAATGCACCACCGAAGTTCAGCGCGCCATATCCGCTCGATGCAACCACACCGCCGTAAGCCGTCACTGTGTTCGTCAGGCCATGTTGAAGCGTGAACTGGCCGAAAACGGGTTTTGTATCGATGGAATCGTTACGCAGCTGGCCTGCCGTCGCGCTGAAACGGGTGACGCCGGGACGCAGCAATTGCGCCACCGATGCGAACGGTACGGTGAACTCCTTGCTGCGGCCATCGGCTTCGGTCACCGTCACGACCAGATCACCGCCGTAGCCGGTCGAATAAAGATCATTGATCTCGAAGGGACCGGGCGCAACGTTTGTTTCTTCCAGCACCTGGCCGTTTTGGCGGATCGTCACGCGTGCATTCGATTCTGCGACACCGCGCACAACCGGCGCATAACCGCGCATTGAATCGGGAAGCATGCGGTCATCGGTGGCGAGTTGTGCGCCGCGAAACGACACGCTGTCGAAGATCTCGCCGCTTGTGCTGGCATCGCCGAGCGTCAGTTGCGCGCCGAGCTTTTCGACATCGCGTTGGGCGTAGGTCGCAATGTTGTCGAACTGTGTGGGCTGCCCCGTTCCCGACGATATCGACGATTGATGCCGAAGGTGCCATGCGCCCAGATTCACGCCGGCGTTGAGGCCGAGATAGCTTTGGGTTGAGCCGGGGCCCGAGCCGTCGGTCCGGAATGTGTTGGCGTTATAGCTCACAAATCCGCCGTTGACGCCCTGGTCCCATTGTTCGGGCGGCACGTAACCTCGTGCCGCGTTACGCATGAATGCCTGCGGCACGCTCAGTTCGAGGGTTTGCTGGGTAAAGTCGAAGTCGACCGTCGCGCCGGGCACCAGCGTGCCAATCTCTTCGCAGGTGTCGGTATCGGCTGCCGGGGTCGTTGCCGGTGCCTTCCGGCCGCCGGCCGCATCCGCCTTGGCCATATCGACGCCCGCGTGCTGCAACATTGCACGGGTGAAACACGGCTTGGCGCTGAATGGGCCACCTCTGGAAACAAAGCGGATGTCCTGGCGGCTCAGGCGCGCACCGTTCACGTACAGGTCAACCGAATAGGTTCCTGGTGAAACCGCGTTGCCGCGCGTGAACCGGCTGGTATCGATCGGCGTTCCACCATCCTGGCGCAGGTAGGTGTTATCGAAGCTCACTTCAGCAACCGTGCCACTTTTGCTTTGATCCAATCCCGAGGCATCAGCCATTGCTTGCGGAATCGCGGCGCACGCCATCATTGAAAATGCGATTGCGGCAATCGGCTTCAGACGAAGCCGGAACGCATCCTGGCTTTGACGGGAGAAAGCATGTTGAGCAGCTTGTTTCATGGTTCGGCCTGCGTTGATTCGGTCTATTCAGTCGGTTCAGACGCGAGTTGACCCACCGGGCTGTTCGGACAGCCCGTTCGGCAAATGCGTAAAGTCTTTCTTGAGGAAGGCGTCGGCCAGTTACTGCCCGCGACGCCTTCAGTTACCCAGGGCGACGGCCGCCCCGATCAGGCGACGTCTTATGGCGCGAGAGGTGCGTCGAGCGACACGGCGCCGCCGAAATCGCTGATGGTCGAAAATTTGACACGGGCGTTGGCCGGCGCTGTTTTCATGTTCTTGATCGGGAACTGCGCGCTTCCATGCGGCTCGACCATGCCGCCTATGTCGTTGCTGAAGGTCTGACCGCTACCGACCACATTGATATTGCTGAACGACACGTAATAGGCCGTCGGATTGGTCGCCTTCACTTCATACCCTTTGTTATCGACGGCGGGTACGAGTTTCCACGTCACTTTTGCCGGTGCTTCATCGGCGGTTCCGGGCAAACCCTTCGGACGCGCAAATACCTTGATTCGAGTCCGGAACGCGAATTGAAGCGTGTTGACATCGGAATCCTTGGCAGTCTTCGGCGGTACGTCGAGCACGTTGAGCCAGAACACCGACTCGCGGTCCTGCGGCAATGCATCGCCCGTGTACATCATTCGTAGCGTCTGGGATTTTCCGGCGTCCATGCGAAAGATCGGCGGCGTCAACACGAAGGGCGCGCTTGCCTCGCCCGGCTTCGCCGCGGCATTGCCTTTGTCCATCCAGACCTGAACCAGCGAGGGTTCGCTGCGATCATTGGTCAGCTTGACCGTCATCTCACGATTCTCAAGGGGATACACCACGCGTGTTCCGCCCACTGTCACGCTTGCGCCCGCACTTCCGGCAACGAGGGCCGCGATCAAGCCCAAACCATATGCAATTTGCCTGAGGGACTTCATGATTGATGCATCTCCGTAAAAAACGTATCTCGAAAATTTGAAAAAAAACAGGCACCTGCACCTGCAGATGCCCGTTGGTACACCTTATTGGTAGTCGACGGTGTATTGAACCGACGTGCTTACCGGGCCAGCCTTTGCCGCACCCGTTGCGTAGTACTCTGCGAAGTACTTGAGGTCAGCGTTGCCCGAAACGATGGCCGCACCGTTGCCGGCCATGTCGTTGTTCTCGCCCGTCACCACGTTGATGGGCAGGTGCGACGCGTTCAGCAAGCGAACTTGCACGTTTTCAGCGCCGGCGGGGGCTTGGTTTGCCAAGTACCCCGTGGTTTGATCGACCGTCGGGCCATTTTCGAAACGAGCGACTGCCTTCGATTCTGTCGAGCAACCGCTCAATGAGAACGTCAGGTCGGTTGCGGAGGTCGTGCCGGCCGTCGAGCCCTTCGAAGCAAGCGTGCTGTTTGTTACGGTCGGCAATGTGACGTTCTTGTCGGCGGCGCCAGCAACTTTTGCGTCGATCGAACATGTCGTGTCAGTCACTGCACCGGTGAACGTGATGGTGCCGTCAGCAGCGCTCGCGCCGGTCGAAGCCAAAGCGATGGTCGCGATAGTTGCAGCAGCAGCGACAGTGGAGATGAATGATTTCATGATGTTTTTCCAAAAGAGAAATTAACGAGGTTTCGAACACTTGCGGCGCTTGAACTACGTGTCCCGTAGTGCCGTCCGCGCAGTGCGAGCCGCCTTTTTCATCGTCTGGATTCTGGTGAGAGGCGATGAACCGGTTCGTCTGCGAGTGAATGAATCTTAAGGCGCGATGCCTCGGATTACCCTCGGAACTCTCCGAAGAATTAGGACGAAACTAAGAATTCCTAATATCGAAATCGGGATGGTTTTTGGTTGATGCGATCGCGTTTTCAAATGCGGAAAGGCGTCCGCAAGCGGACGCCTTTTTTAAGGTGAGGTTTATCGGGAGCTGCTGAGTGGAGCCAACCTATCCGGCAGCACGCTTGGAGTTCATGACGATCCGCTCGCGGCACGCAGAGTCAGGTTGCGTGTCTCAGGAGCCCAGGCGATCGATACGATCATGCCAACAAGCAGAACAGCGGCGAGAATCATCATGGTGTAGTGAAACCCGATCTGCGCGATGCCGACCGGTAGCAAGAACGTACCGATTGCCGAGCCAAGCCGGCTGCACGCAATGGCAAGTCCAACGCCTGACGCGCGTACTTCGGTTGGAAAGCATTCGGGCGGAAACACGCCAACCAGATTGCTGAATGCCGACATGGTCAATGTGAAAACAGCAAACGCAGCGATCATCGCAAGCGTTGCAGATGACGGCAGCAGGCTCATGGCCACCAGCATGGCGCAGGTCACGGCAAAGGATCCAATTAAAAAGTGCCGGCGGGGCAACTTGATGGTGAGCCAGATTCCGAGCACCGCACCTATGACCAGTACAGCATTGAGCAACAGGTCCGCACCGAAACCACCACTCAGGCCGATCACTTTCAGGATGCCTGGCAAGAATGTGTAGATCGCGAAATACGGAATGACGAGACACACAAAGAATCCGCAGTTGAACAATGTCCTGCGAATCAGGTCAGGTTGAAACAGCCGTACGTAACCATGCTTCCCACCGCCGACATGACTGCTATGTTCAGCGTCGAGAATGACGTCGGGGCCGAAATGCTTGCGGACCACATCGTGCGCTTCCTTCACCCGCCCCTTTCCGAGCAGCCAGCGCGGAGACTCTGGCGTGCCAATGCGCAGCAGCAGGACGATGAATGCAGGAAGACTCGCCGATGCAAGCAGCCAGCGCCATGCATCCGGACTGGCTTCTCCATACGACATGCCGAGTACGTTCGCCACCACGTAACCGACCGTCCAGACAACGCTGAACGATCCGAGGAGCGCACCACGATGCTTGCGAGGCGAAAATTCTGCCAGGATGGCGTGACCGACCGTGAAGTCGCCGCCCATACCGAAGCCGATCAAAACCCGAAGCGCAAACAATTCCAGCGGCGATGTGGCGAAGAACTGAAGGAATGCGGCAATGGTAATGATGACAAAACTGGTGAGAAAAATGCGCTGGCGGCCAAGCCGATCAGACAGGCGCCCGAAGATCAGGCTGCCAAGGAAAATGCCGATCAACGCCGAGCTGCCGATTGCACCCATCCAGAACGAATCGAGCGGCATCTGCCGGTTCATCGAGGCCAGCGCGTATCCCACTGTGCCCAACGCGTAACCTTCGGTGAAATGCGCGCCGAAAGTCAGGCCCGCGATCTTCACATGGAAGCGGTTCAGCGGAATGTCATCGAGCAGCATGGGCTTCGAGGCCGAATTGTCGGGTGTGCGGATTGGCGCCATACCTGCATGTGGTCCGGGACCATTGGGGATGGCACTACTTGAGGTGTCCTGATGACTCACTGCGTCTCCTGTTTGTTCTTCACTTACTCGCGTTGCTGCCAGCTGTATGCGACAGCAACAACGCGGTCACAATCGACTAGCGACAATCAACGTTCGGTCGCCATCAGGCCACTGATCATCATGTATTTGAGTTCCATGTATTCGTCGAGGCCGTATCTGGATCCTTCGCGGCCCAGACCCGATTGCTTGACGCCACCGAACGGCGCTACTTCGGTGGATATGATTGCCTCATTGATGCCAACCATGCCCGTCTCGAGTGCTTCCGCGACACGCCATGCTCGGCCCAGATCGCGGGTATAGAAGTACGCGGCGAGTCCGAAGGGTGTGTCGTTGGCAAGCTTGATTGCCTCAGCCTCTGTTTCGAACTGGAAGCAGGCGGCGACCGGGCCGAACGTTTCTTCCTGCGCTATCGACATGCTTTGGTTCGCATGGGCCAGCACGGTTGGTTCGTAGAACGTGCCGCCCAATGAATGGGCACGGCCGCCCGTCATGACAGTTGCGCCTTTGGCCACGGCGTCCTGCACGTGATCATTGACCTTTTTCAACGCGGCATGGTTGATAAGCGGGCCTTGATCGACCTCTTGCTCGAGCGCATTGCCTACGCGAAGCTTGCTGGCGGCAAGCGTCAGACGCCGCGTGAACTCGGCATAAACTCCCGCCTGAACAAAGAAGCGATTCACGCACACGCACGTCTGGCCGGTATTACGGAATTTCGATGCCATGGCGCCCTGCACGGCGGCGTCCAGATCTGCGTCGTTGAATACGATAAATGGCGCGTTGCCGCCGAGTTCCAGGGAAAGCTTCTTCAGCGTGTGTGCGGATTGGGCTGCAAGAAGTTTGCCGACCCGCGTCGAGCCGGTGAACGACAGCTTGCGTACGACCGGAGACGCAGTCAACTCCGCCCCGATTGCCACAGCGTCGCCCGAGATGACATTGAACACGCCCGCCGGGATTCCTGCTTCTGCGGCGAGTACGGCCAGAGCCAAAGCGCTCAACGGCGTTTCCTCAGACGGGTTGAGGACCATCGTACAGCCCGCTGCCAGCGCAGGTCCGGCTTTGCGCGTGATCATTGCGAGGGGGAAATTCCACGGCGTGATGGCCGCCACCACGCCGACCGGTTCCCGCGTGACGATGATCTTCGATCCCGCCTTCGAGCTCGGAATGACATCGCCATAACTGCGCTTCGCCTCTTCAGCGAACCACTCGAGGAAACTCGCTGCATAAGCGACCTCCCCTTGTGCTTCCGCGAGCGGCTTTCCTTGCTCTCGCGTAAGCAATTCGGCGAGGGCATTGCGATGCTCGAGCATCAGCTCGCCCCAGCGCCGCACCCGAGCGCCGCGTTCCTTTGCGGTCAGCGCGCGCCAGGCTGGGAACGCGCCCTCCGCTGCCTGAATGGCTTGCTGCGTTTCACGCGCGCCCGCTTTCGAGACATCTGCGATCACGTCTGCCGTTGCGGGATTCAGGACCGGATAGGTCTCAGCGCTGCTCTGCCATACACCATCGATGTAGTGTTCTTTTCGAAGAAGATTCATGCCGCGTCCTTCATTGCCTGAACAAAAGCGCCCTGCGGCACGCGTGCTTCACGCGCGACCCGGCGGCCGGCTGTGTAATCGTTGATGACATCACACGGCGTGTAGTTGCGCTCGAGTTCATAAAGCTCGTCCGCGTCGAGTTCCATGCCGAGCGCGTTAAGTGCGCTGTCGAACTGGGCCGGTGAATCTGCGCCGACCAGCATGCTAGCCACGCCATTGCGCTGCAGTACCCACGCCTGGGCGATTTGCGCGGCGCTCACGCCGCGTCTCCGGGCGACGCGCTCAACAGAGGCGGCGATCTCACGGGATGCCGCATCGCCGTACATCTGCGATGTAAAGAAGTCAGTCTGGTTACGCGTAGACGCGGTGTCGCACGTCAACAGCCCTCGCGCCAGCGGGCTGAATACGGATACACCCAGACCTTGGTCCGCGCAGTACGGCATCATCTCGCGCTCTTCCTCGCGGTATGCCAAGTTCAATTGCAATTGCATATTGATCGGCTTGTGCCAGCCATTTCGTTCGCAAACCTGAATGATTTTCGCAAGCTGCCACGTGTACATGGTCGACACACCGATATAACGCGCCTTGCCCGACCGGACGATATCGTCCAGCGCTGCCATGGTTTCTTCAACGGGCGTGGTAGTGTCGAAATAATGAAGCATATAGATGTCGACGTAATCCATGCTCAGCCGGCGTAGGGATGCGTCGATACCATCGAGCACGTGCTTGCGTGAATGACCGCCCGCATTTTGATATTCGCCCATGTCGTAGCCGACCTTGGTGGTGACCACGATTTCCTCACGCCGTGCAAGGCGTCCAAGGATTCGGCCAACCACTTCTTCTCCCACGCCCAACGAATAGAAATCAGCGAGATCAATGAAGTTCACGCCTGCGTCCAACGCGTGGCGAACAATGGGCTCGCTCTTTTGTTCGTCGAAAATCCACGGTTTCCATTGCGGCGTTCCCATGTTCATGGTGCCAAGACACAAGCGCGACACTTTCAGGCCGGACTGGCCCAGTCGAATGTATTCCATTATTCAATTCTCCGTAGAGCGCCGGCATGCGACACCCGTATGCGGTTTTTTAGAGGGCGGCTTGCGACGAACTCGGGGTATAGAAGGGATTCGACACTTCACGCGCCGCGGCGAATACGTCACGCTTTAACGGCAGACCTTTCATGGCCGCCTTGATGGCGTTTTTAGTCGCGCGATAATTGTTGCGGAACACGGCATCCAGATCGTCAGCTGACGGGTTGACCCAGTTCGCCGATACGACCACCCAGTCGTTTTCCGCTTCCGGCGGCAACGTGCCGTCTTCGAGCGATTCAGCGACGGCCTTTGCGATGCCCGCCTGCGAAGCGCCCCACGTCGCGTTCCCGTGGAACTCATTGGCAATCTGCGCCTTGTTCACGTACAGCGTCAGGGGCTTGGTAGGAACACCCGGCCGAGCGATGACGACAAACGGCGCGTGGCCCGCCGACGGCGTAGCGAGCGCGGTCGCGAATGCCTGTCCAGCAGGACCGCTGCGGGGTCCGACAAGCACATTGATATGGGCGAGATTGACGCCCGGCCCTTCAAAACCTTCGCCAATGTGAAGAGTGCGCTCGGATTGGGGTGTTGGCATGTTGGCTTCCGTTCAAGGAGTGGATCGATGAACAGATTGTGAGAGCCAGCGCCGCCGAGGAGGAATCGATGATTACTGCGCACCGGTATGAGCGGCGCTCAGATCGGTGAATTCCCTAGGGGGCGGCAGATGTTATCGATCAAAGGGCGCAATGGAGCCGTAGCGATCCAGGAACGCACGATGTTGGTGTTCATCTATGCCCGCTGGATGGACTTCCGTCGAGGCCGGGCGGCTGTCGAGTCGCGCTTTCGGACGGATCGGGCGAAACTGGAAGCCGCCGCCGCAGTTCGGGCATACGTTTTGAAGCCGTGACAGCGCGCACGATTCGCAGAAGGTACATTCAAAGCTGCATATCATGGCGTCACGGGCGTTTGGCGGGAGTGGCTTTTCGCAGCATTCACAGGTGGGGCGCAAGGCAAGCATGATAAATCTCCTTTTTTCTCATTTTAGATTCGGAGTTCCGCGTGCCTCGCCAATCTGCCCGCGTTTCACGTCAGTGCTTATGTCAGCACGCCCCACATCACCAGCGTGAGCGCCAGCCCGACCACTGAGACGATCGTTTGAAGCACGGACCAGACGTACACCGTCTGTTTTAGCTGCAGACCGAAGTATTCACGGATCATCCAGAAACCGGCGTCGTTCACGTGGCAGAAAAAGACCGACCCCGCGCCAATCGCCAGCGCCAGCAGCGAGTTGTGTGTCGCGCTCAGCCCTGCCACGTGAACGACGCCGGTTTCTGGATGATCCGTGAATACTTCGGTCTGCAGCTAAAACAGACGGTGTACGTCTGGTCCGTGCTTCAAACGATCGTCTCAGTA
>NZ_JBSIPA010000173.1:0-12207 GCF_053574605.1 Caballeronia sp. M23-90
TCACCACGCCTACCGCGCGGCCCCGGAATTGCGGCCGGATCGTTTCGCCGATCAGCACGGCGCCCGCCGCCCATTCACCGCCAAAACCGAAACCGAGAATGGCCCGTGCGATCATCAACTGGTCGAAGTTCTGCACGAACGCGCACGCAATACTGAAGATGCAGAACCACGCAACGGTGATCTGCAGCGTCTTCACGCGGCCGATCCTGTCGGCGAGATAACCCGCAAGCCAGCCGCCTATAGCCGATGTCAGCAGCGTACCTGTCACCGCCAGGCCCGCAATGCCGGTATCGACTTTCCACAACGTCATGATGGTGCCGATCACGAGCGGATAGATCATGAAGTCGAGCGCATCCAGCCCCCAGCCGGTAAAGCATGTCCAGAAGGTGCGCCGCTCCTGCGTGGTCAGTTCCTTGTAGAACGCGGCGAGACCGGTGTCGTCGCGTTTGTCCGGGTTCAGTGGTCTTGGTGGTGTCTGGCTCATGCCGTGGGTATCCGTGTGATCGTACGTGCCGCAAAGCGTGTCACGCCTTCACGGTTACTTGTTGTTCCGCCGGGGGACGCAACGCCGCGCGCCGTTGCCGCAGCGCTTTCAACTGGCCATCGATCAGCACGCCGAGCACGATCACGCCGCCCATGACGGCAAAATTCAGCGACGACGGAATCCCCAGCAGGTTGACGAGATTCTGCAGGATCTGCAGCAGCACCGCACCGAGCGCAATCCCGAGTATCGAACCCTCGCCGCCGCGCAGCGAGCAGCCGCCCAGCACCGCGGCAGCGATCGCATAAAGCTCGTAGAACGTTCCATGCGACGCGGGCGCAACGGAGCGCGTGTACATGGCGAAGTAGACGGACGAGATGCCCGCGAGTCCCGAGCAGATCACGTACGACGCAATCACCACCGCCCGCGTGTTGATGCCCGAATAACGCGCCGCCTCTTCGTTCTTCCCGACCGCGAAAAGGTAACGGCCGAACACCGACTTGTGCAGGACCACGGCCATGATCGCCGCAATCACCACGAACGCGATAAAGCTGTTCGGCACGCCCCAGATATGACCCGTCGTCAGCCGTTCCAGCGTCGGGAAGGTCTGGCCGAACTCGAAGCCGGCAGTGCCGTCATCAGTGTAATAACGCGCCGCGCCGCGATAGATCAGCAAGCCGCAAAGCGTGACCACGAACGGCTGCATGCGCAGCCTTGTCACGAGGAAACCGTGGACCAGCCCGATCACCAGTCCCGCGACGACCATCAGCACGGTGGCGACGATCCAGTTCACGCCATCGGTTGAAAGAAGCGTCATGAAGATCACGCCGAGCAGCGCGAACACCGATCCGATCGACAAATCGATGCCGCCCGTGATGATCACGAATCCCTCGCCGATCGCAAACAACCCGAACAAGCCGATGAGGTTCGCCGTGTTCGAAAGATTCGCCGGCGAGATGAAACGCGGGTTGATGATCGCCACGATCGTGCCGACGACCAGGATGAGCACGAGTAGGCCCAAGTCTTTCTTCAACATGATGTCTGCCTGTTTTAATGAACCGTCTGGACCGTTTCGCCGACGGCGAGATGCATGATGCTCGCTTCGCTGAGCGCGTCCCGTCCGAGAATGCCGGCGATGGCGCCCTCGTGCATGACCGCCACGCGATCGCTTATGCCGATCACCTCTTCCATGTCGCTCGATATCATCAGGATCGCCACGCCCCGGTCAGCGAGCTTGCGCATCAAAGCGTAGATTTCGCTCTTTGAGCCGGCGTCGACACCGCGTGTGGGCTCGTCGAAGATGACGAGTTTCGGCTGCATGCACAGCCACTTGCCGAGCACCACCTTCTGCTGGTTGCCTCCGGACAGCGCGCCCGCGTGAACATCCACGGAAGGCGCCTTGATGCGCAGCGACTTCTGCTGTTCTTCTGCCACGCGCTGCACGTTGCGGGTATCGACGAGATTGCCGCGTGAGACTGCAGGCAAGCTCGCAAGCACGATGTTTTCAGCGATGCTGCTGTCCAGGATCAGCCCGGAATGCTTGCGGTCCTCCGGGATCAGATAGATGCCGAGCCTGATTGCATCTCGCGGAGAGCGGATCACGACAGTCTTGCCGTTCAGACGCAGCGCGCCGCCCGCCGGCTTGTCGATACCGAAGATCGCGCGCGCCAGTTCCGTGCGTCCCGATCCGATCAGCCCTGCAAGGCCGAGGATTTCGCCGCCTCGCAAAGCAACCGTCACCGGTTGCGCGGGATAAGCCGGCGTTGCAAACGCTTCGAGTTCCAGGACGGGCGCGCGCGGCGCGGTTTCCGGCGGCGTGTAGAGCGTGTTGAGACTGCGCCCGATCATGAGCCGGATCATTGCGTCGTGCCGGATCTCCGCACGATCGAGGCTGCCCACGAGCGCGCCATCGCGCAGCGCGACCACGCGGTCCGCGCACTGCTCGATTTCGGACAGGCGGTGCGTGATGAAGATGATCGCCACGCCGCTTTTCTTGAGATCGCCGACGATATCCAGCAATCGCGACGTCTCGGACGTGGTGAGACTCGACGTCGGCTCATCCATGATGATGAGCTTTGCATCGAGCGACAGCGCCTTGACGATCTCCAGCATCTGGCACTGGGCAATCGACAGATCCGCCACCGGCGTGCTCGCCGAAAAATCGCAGCCAAGCCGCTTCAGGAGCGGCGTGACGCGGGCATGCAGAACCTTGTTGTCCACGAGCCGCAACGGGCCGCCATAGCGCGGTTCACGGCCGATAAAAACATTCGCTGCCACATCGAGGTTCTCGAACAGGTTGAGTTCCTGATGCACGAACGCGATACCCGCGCCGAGCGACTGCGGCACGCTCAGCGCGGCATGTTCGCGCCCTTCTATGGCGATCGTGCCGCTCGTGGGTTCGATCACACCGCCGAGCACTTTCATCAGCGTGGACTTGCCCGCGCCGTTTTCGCCGATCAGGCCCACGACCTCGCCTGCATCGACGTGAAAGCTCACGCCCTTCAGCGCCTGCACCGCGCCATAGGTCTTGGCGATAGCCTTCAGCGACAGCAACGGCGCGCGAGATGGCAGCGGCTCGCTCATCACTTCTTCGCCATCCACGTCTTGACCTGCGCAATGAAACCATCGACATTCGATTTGTCGATGATCTGCGTCGGCACGATGATCTTGTGATCCTTGGGGATGAACGACTTGTCGCCTTCCAGGTAGCGCGCCATGTACTTCATGCCGAGGTAGCCCCATTGATACGGCTGCTGCACCACGGTTCCCGCCACCACGCCTTGCTTGATGCCGTTGAGCGTGCCCTGGTCGTTGTCGAAGCCCACCACCGTCACCTGACCGGCGCGGCCGGATTGCTGCAAGGCCAGCTCGATCTGCGGCGTGTTGTACGCAAAAATGCCGATCATGCAGTTGACGTCCTTGCGCGCGGTCAGGATATCGGCCGCATTGCTTTGCGCCCGCGCCTGATCCATCTCGTCGGAGCGCACGCTGTCGATCGTGATCTTCGTATTCTGCAGCCCTTCCTTCATTCCCTTGATGCGCTGCACGGCAAGGTCGGCGCCCGGCAAGCCCGCGAACGCCACGCACTGGCCGCCGTTCGGCATGGCCTTCGTCAGGATTTGCGCCGCCTGCTTACCCGCATCGAAATTGCTCGATCCCAGATAAAACGCGCGCTTCGTGTCGGGCGCGTCGCCATCGGTCGTGGCGAGCAGCGTCTGGCCCGCCACTTTATTCAGCTCCTCTGTCTGGGTCTTGGGGTCCACCGAACTCAGGATGATGCCGGCCGCGCCGTTGGCAACGAGGTCATCCAGCAAGCGATTCTGGACCGCCGCCGACGACTGTTCCGGATACTTCATTTCAATTATGTAGTTCGGCAATTCGGCCTGGGCTTTGCGCATGCCGGCTTCGGCGAGCTTCCAGAAATCCACCGCCCCGTTCGCGACGAAGTAGAGATGTTTTTTATCGGCGGCGTGCGCTGACGTTGCAGCTGAAGTTACTGCCGAGACGAGCAACGCTGCGCTCAGCGCGGCTACGGACCACTTTCGGGACATGACTATCTCCTGTCATCCCTCCTGGCGAGGGAAACATATGTTGTTTTCGACGAGTTCTTGAAAAACTTCGGGGTGGTGAAACCAGCCAGCAATAACGCTTCGGTTTCCTTACGAGTTGAACGCACCTCCATCCGCAAGCAGGGCCTGCGCATTGACGTACGAGGATTCATCGGAGGCAAGGAAGACAAAGAGCGGCGCGATCTCGGCTGGCCGGCCCTGGCGGCCAAGCGGAACGAAGGTCGCGACCTTGTCGTCCTGAGTCGCGCGTCCGCCCATGAATCCGACGATCGGGTCGTTGAACGCGGTATCGACCCAGCCGGGGCAGATCGTATTCACTCGAATGTTCGATGGTGCCAGTTCCAGTGCGAGCGTGGTGCCAAACGCGATCACTGCGCCCTTGGACGCCGAGTACACGGTGAGTCCGGGCTGGCCGCGTTTGCCGGCAAGCGAAGCCGTATTGATGATCGAGCCGCCGCCCGACTGGCGCAGATGCGGCACCGCATGCTTCGCGCCGAAAAAGAGCCCTCGCACGTTCACGGCGAAGACGCGGTCGAATGCGGCGGCATCGAGCGCCGTGATATCGCCCGACGTCATCACACCCGCGTTTTGCGCCAGGACGTCGAGGCCGCCGAGCCACGCGGCGCCGTCATTGATGAAGTCCGCGACGCTCTCCTCGCGCGAGACGTCCACGGCAATGAACCGCACGTTCGCGCCGAGTTCGGCTGCGACAGCGCTGCCGCGCTCGGCGTCGATATCGCCAATCACGACTTTCGCACCTTCCGAAAGGAACGCTTCGACCGCCGCTTTCCCAATGTTGTTGACCGCACCCGTGATGATGATGCGCTTGCTGCTCAGCCGCTGTTTCACGCGCCTGTCTCCGTTGTTTGAGCAATGGTCCCGCGCCGGCGCCTTGACCGCGCGGGGTTCGGCGAACCGGGGAATGAGCGGCGTGCGCTTCAAAAATCCGCTTCAACATGGTTCGACGCGACCAGTCTCGTTTTCTTTGACTCGATTGTCAATGATCTTGTTGACGTATAATTCAACGATGCTGAGTGATAACGTTTGCCTGAAGGAATGACGCCTGCAGCTAGAATTGCGAACATCGGACATAACGCCTTTCCAACCTTCAAACGGACCACAGGTTTTAGATGACAGACACGACTACTCGAAAACCATCGACGAATCAGGTTCAAGAGATCGTGAAAGCGCTCGAAGAGCAGATCGTGCTCGGCTGGCTGATGCCGCGCCAGCGTCTGCTCGAGGAAAAGCTGAGCGCCCAGTTCGATTGCAAGAAGCACGTGATTCGCGAAGCCATCTTCGAGCTCGAACGCATGGGACTGGTCGAGCACATTGCGAACAAGGGCGCGACCGTGCGTCTTCTCAGCCCGGAAGAAATCCGCCAGATTTATTCAGTGCGCGAGGCGCTCGAGATGCTCGCCGCTCAGCAGATTCCCCTGCCCGGCTCGCCGGAGTTCGTGGCGGAACTGACGCGGATCCAGACCGAACACACGCAGGCAGTTGAAGCGAAAGACTATCGCGCGGCATTTCACGCGAACATGGCGTTTCACGATTGCCTGTTCTCGGCATGCGGCAATCCGTATCTTGCGGAGATGATCCGCAGCTCGGCGCAGAAGGTGCATGGCGCGCGGTTCTATACGTCCGCAAGCCAACCGCATCTGATGAATGCGCGCGATGAACATTGGGCCATGATTCGTGCAATCGAAAGCGGCAGCCGCGAGAGTCTCGTGACGCTGTGCCGAAGCCATATCGGGCCATCGCTCGATACGTACCTGAACGCGGTGCGTGGATTGTTTGAGACAGCGCCGCCGGGCGCGCGCTAAAAAAACCGGCAGCAACCGCTTCGCAACAAACCAGCCAAGACCACGCGCCGGCGCTCGATAGCGCCTGCCGACATCCCGTACTTCCCTCGAAAAAATTTCCAGAATTTATTGACCCTGCGCGGAATAAATCCGCAGCGCCAATCGTATTGCCATGCAGTCGTCAAATGCTAACGCGAATCATTTGACATTGCGTCCGCCAAAAAGTCACACGATCCGTCGCTGCTCTCCGGCATATTCGCAATCAAAAAAGTGGGTGTAATAAATATGAAATAAAATCGAAACTCCTTGAGAGCCGGCCTTCTCGTGCTTGCCGGTGCAGCGCAGATCGATCGGGCCATCGCGCAACAAGGGCCGGCCGTGTCTGAAGACGCGATCCTGCCGCCGATCGAGATCCGGGGCAGCGCTCCTTCGAGCTATAGCCCTTTCGGCCGCGACAATACAATAAGTAATCCAAATCAAATCAGCTCGGCAAGCAAGACTGGTACGAAACTGAAAGATTTGCCATCGAATGCACAAGTCATCCCGCGCGCAGTGCTGTCCGAGCAAGGTGCGACCATGCTTCGCGAAGGCGTGAGCAACGCAAGCGGCGTCAACGTCGGCGGCCAGGACACGAAAGGCTATTACGACCACTTCCTAATGCGACGAGACAAAGATTGAAGACGGCAGCGGGTCGGGCATCGCGAAGTTCTGCTTCATGCGCGCGACCTCCTCATGCGGACTGCTTCCGAACAGCCGCTTGAATTCCCGGCTGAACTGCGATGCACTTTCGTAACCCACGCTCGCCGCCGCACCCGCCGCCGTCATGCCATTGCGCGCCATCAGCAAGCGCGCCTGATGCAACCGTGTCGACTTGATGTACTGGATCGGCGATGAATCCGTGACGCTCTTGAAGTGCGCGTGAAACGTCGCGATACTCATGTTCGCTTCCCCCGCAAGGTCCTCGACGGTCAGCGCCTGAGCAAACGAAGCGTGAATCTTGCGGATTGCCCGCGAGATCTTGCCGAAGTGTCCCTGACGGCTCAGCGCGGCGCGCATGGAACCTCCCTGCTGTCCGATAAACACGCGAAAATAAAGCTCTCGCACAATCGACGGTCCGATCACTTGCGCCTCAAGCGGATCGCGCATGGCATGCAAAAGACGCAGGACGGTACGCGCCAACGGAAGATCGAGTGGCGTGGTCGCCATGCCGGCCGGTTCGGACGACGACACCGCGTCGAGCTCTTCAAGTTGCAGCATCAGTTCGGCCGCGAGGCTGAAATCGAGACGCAGATAAATAGCGAGCAGCGGCTCTTCTGCGCTCGCTTCGGTTTCCATTGAAAACGGCAAGGGAACGGAGACGACCAGATACTGATTCGCGTCGTACAGGTAAACGTCGTCGCCGAGATAACCCCGTTTGCGCCCCTGGCACACGATCACGATGCCGGGATCGTAAAGCACCGGCGTGCGCGTCAACGGCCGGTTCGACCTGAGAAAGCGCACGTCGGGCAGCGCGCACAGGCTATAGCCTTCGACCGGCGCGAGTTCGAGCAAGAGCGCATTGGTCTCGCGACGCAATGCGTCCATGGGATCAGTGGAGTCTGATAAGTCGGTCATGGCGTCGTATTGGGATCGAGCGAAGCCTCATCTTGCACCGGCCGATGTGTCGAGTCCAGAGGATCATAGGATCAGGCAAGCCTTTCAGACTATCGAACATAGCTTGCGGTGAGCATGGAAACTACTATTTGATCGTTCCTTTCACACATCACAACCCTGGATACGACCATGACTGAAACCACCAAGAAAATCTTCCTGATCACCGGAGTCAGTTCGGGCTTCGGACTGGCGTTCGCACGCGCGGTGCTCGATGCCGGCCACACCGTTGTAGGCACCGTGAGGGACAGCGTCGCGGCCAACGCCTTCAAACGGATGGCTCAGGACCGCGCGCACCCCCTGCTGCTCGACGTCACCGATTTCGCAGCAATCGAACCCGCCGTGCTATCGGTCGAGACAGACATTGGTCCTGTCGATGTCCTTATCAATAACGCAGGTTACGGTCACGAAGGCACGCTCGAAGAATCGCCGCTCGAGGACATGCGTCGTCAGTTCGACGTCAACGTGTTTGGCGCCGTAGCGATGATCAAGGCGATCGTACCGTCCATGCGCAAACGCAGGGCGGGCCACATCATCAACGTCACGTCGATGGGCGGTTTCATCACCATGCCCGGCATTTCGTACTATTGCGGCAGCAAGTTCGCGCTCGAAGGAATTTCGGAAACCTTGTCCAAGGAGTTGAAGGGCTTTGGCATTCACGTCACCGCCGTGGCGCCCGGATCGTTTCGCACCGACTGGGCAGGACGTTCGATGGTGCGCGCGGGCCGCAGTATCGACGATTACGATGCGTTGTTCGAACCCATCCGCCGCGCCCGCGAGGAAAAAAGCGGCAAGCAGGCGGGGGACCCGGCCAAGGCTGCGCAGGCGCTGCTGAAGGTCATTGCTTCGCCGAATCCGCCGGTCCATCTGCTGCTCGGCAATGACGCGTTGAAGTTCGTCAGAGAAAAGTTGTCTTCCCTCGCCGATGAAATCAGCGAGTGGGAAGCGGTGTCGAGCTCAACCGACTACGCGGATTAGTCCATCCGCGAGAGCGGCGGCGCAAGGCCGTCGCCCTACTAGAAACGATTCGCCCGGATCAGAGTATCAGGCAAGACCTCATGGCAACCGCATCGCCTTTCTGAGTGCTTGCAACGCTATCCCTCTTCCCCACGAAGCCACCGGAAGCTGTCACCATACGGCTCAACTTCGTTGTCCCATGCGTCACGAAGGAATTCAGAGGACAAGTCGATCCGCAGGCAAATCACTTTGGAGGAGAACAATGAGTCATTCCCGCGATACGCACAAAGGTGTATCGGCTGGCCGCCGTTCCTGGCTCAAGCAGGCCGGCACGATTGCAGTTGCATCGAATCTCGGCGGACTGGCCTGGAGCGCGAACGCCCAGGCCGCGACGCACGATGGCAAGACGTTGTATGCCTTTGTCGGCACCTATACGCCGAATGGCCTCGGTATTCATCGCTTCAAGGTCGATACACAAAACGGCAAGCTCGAAGCACTCGAACCGCTTCGCGGTCCTCAGAACCCGAGTGCGTTTGTTTTCGATCACGCCCAACGTGTGCTGTTCGCGGTCAGTGAAATCAAGGACTACAACGGCACGAAAGATGGTTCGGTTTCGGCCTACGCCATAGAACCCGGGACGGGTGCGCTCCGCCTGATCAACACGGTGGATTCGCAGGGCGCGGGACCTGTGTATTTGAGCCTGCATCCGAACGGCCGCTTTCTGATGGTCGCGAATTACAACAGCGGCAGCATCGCGGTGTTCCCCGTGGGCCGCGACGGCGCGCTCAGCGATGCCTGCAGCGTGCAACGGCCAGAGGCGCCGCCGGGCGCGCAGCATGCAGCCGAAGGTGCGCCGGGAAGCTTTGCGGTCAGTGACCACGACGGTTCGCATGCCCATACGATCGTGCCGTCGCCGGATGGCCGGTACGTGATCTCGACTGACCTGGGTGTGGATAGAACCTATGTCTGGAAGTTCGATGATGCAACCGGTGCGCTGTCACCGAACGATCCGCCTTTCGTTGCGGCGTCGGCGGGCGCGGGGTCGCGGCACGTCGTGTTTCATCCGAGTGGGAAGTACATGTATGAGGTTACCGAGGAAGCATCGACGCTCGTCAGCTACGCTTACGACGCCGAGCGCGGAACGCTGACGCAATTCCAGTCGGTATCGACGTTGCCCGATGCGTATCAGGGCACGAGCTTTGCGTCGGAGATCATACTTTCCGGCGACGGACGCTTTATCTACGTTGCAAACCGCCTGCATGACACGATCGTCCAGTTCCGCGTGAGCGCGAATGGCCGGCTGACGCGCATTGGCGAGATCCCAACGGAAGGCGACTACACGCGCGTGATCAGATTCGATCCGTCGGGACGGTTCCTCTATTCGCTCAATCAACGCAGCGATCACATCGCGATTTTTGCCGTCGATAAACCCAGCGGCAAGCTTCGTTTCACCGGTACTTATGTTGCGGTGGGCAGTCCTGCCGATATCGCTTTCGCGGCGGCTTAGGCCGTCTTTGGCGCGCCGTTCAGACAACGCTTGGTGGTGACGCCTGCATGGCGCACAAAGATTCCGCGAACGCAATACACTGGCACCTTCTTCAACGTCGCCCAGACCATGCCTGCAGAAGACCCCGCTGAAAAGCCACGGCAAAACGCGGCGCCTTTCAAACGCGAGCCGGTTCCCGACCTGCCCCGCAAACTGCCGACGGGGACGAGCGGCATGGAACCAGCCGTCGCGACAGGGTTTTGCGGACTGATGCTCGATGCCGGCGCCTGGGCTTTCATGCGCGACAAAAGCGGTGACTTCTTCCCTGCGCTCACACCCATCTGCATGGTTGCGGGCGCCATTCTTACCACTGTCAGCGTTGTTCTGTTCGGCCTGGTCTGGCTCAGGCGCCGGCGTGGTTTGGGTTCAAAATAAGCGTGAGTGACGAAGTGGGTTAATGGCGTGGGTTATTCGGCTTGGCTCGGTGTTTTGCCTGCCACGCACCGCAAACTTCGACTATGATCGTGCGACACATCCGGCCGGCATCGCAGGCCGGTCAGGCCATCTTGCAACGCCAGGTGCAATGAACAAACAGCCTTTTCACACGCATTCAGACGCAATCATTGACAAGCCCGCTTCGCAGGACGCCCGCCCTGAAACAGCCGAAGCAGAAAGCGCCTTTGTGTTTTTGCTGGTGGACGGTCTTTCGATGATGAGTCTCTCCTCAGCGATAGAACCGCTACGCTCGGCCAACAGGCTGGTGAACAGGGCGCTCTATGGCTGGACGCTCGCAAGTCTCGATGGCAATCCCGTGTATGCGTCGAACGGAATCGAATTGCAGGCCCGAAAGCTCGACGACGTAATGACCACCGCTCAATACATTTTCGTTTGCGGTGGCCTGCGTCTCGACCCGGCACTCGAGCCGGCATATCTGCGCGCGCTGCGCCGCGCGGCTCGCACGGGCGCGGTGATCGGATCTTTATCGACAGGAAGTTATCTGCTTGCGCGCGCCGGTCTGCTCGAGGGCTACCAGTGCACGATCCATTGGGAAAACCTCTCTGCCTTCACCGAAGAGTTTCGCGGCTTGATGTGCTCGGGAAAGATCTACGAGATCGACCGCGACCGCATGACGTGCTCGGGTGGCATCGCCGCAATGGACATGATGTTGCAGTTGATATCGGAGCAACACGGTCCTGAGCTTGCGGTCCGGGTGGCGAACCAGTTTCACCACGAACGCATCCGCGACAGCGACGACGAACAACGCGGCTGGCGCGACCAAAACCACGAGAGCCTGCCCCGCGGCATCCGGCGCGCTATCGAACTGATGCGCGCGCACGTGGACGAGCCACTGCCCATATCGCGTATCGGCACCGACATAGCCATGACCTCACGCCAGCTCGAGCGGCTGTTCCTGCGCCATTTGAACGCAACGCCCGCGCGCTACTACGTGACATTGCGGCTCGAACGGGCGCACGACCTGCTGGTTTATTCGAATGTCCCGGTCGCGGATATCGCCCTTGCTACGGGGTTTGCTTCGGCTTCGCATCTGGCGCGCTGGGTGAGGCGTGTCTATGACGCGAGTCCGACGGATCTGCGCAGCGCCTTGCCGCGTTCCTAGGCGGCAGCGGCGGGTAATGGCATCCACCCCTGCATGCTGCGCCAGTCGGGCTCGAGTTGCGCGAAACGCGACAGCGCGAACCCGGATATGTCTGCGAACGAGCAGGCGCCATCCACAACGAGGTCGCGAATTGCGTGGCCGCTCGCCGGCGACAAACCGAAACCAACGCTCGACAACGTCGCGACGGTCAGGTTTTCCATCGGACCTGGCCGGTCGACTACGGGCCGCCCATCCGGCGTATTTTCGATAAACCCCGCCCAGCTACGAATGACCCGGGCGTGTGCAACCTTCGGGAAAAGCCCAGCCACACGCGCTGCGATACTGGCCTGCAAAGGGGTCGAGTGCGGGCGCTCGCCTTCTGCGCTTTTATAGGTATCGGCGAGATCGACCCATTCGTGCGGCCCACCGCCATAAGCCAGATTGCCGCGCAGCGTCTGCCGTCCATAGAGGCCGTTGCCATCCACGCCGCCTATGGCCATGAGCGGCAGCGGCTCGGTCACGATCATCTCGGCACGTGCGCTCGCAAGCGGCACGTCCACGCCGAGCATTGCGGCAAGCTCGCCCGTGCGTGGTCCCGCTGCAATCACGACATGATCGCAGGCCAGGTGTCCCCGCGACGTTTGCACGCCGACCACCCGTGCGCA
>NZ_JBSIPA010000174.1:0-12204 GCF_053574605.1 Caballeronia sp. M23-90
TAGGCGCGGTCGCTGGCGGGTGTCGCGGCGTCGGCGCTCGTACCGCAGGTGGATGGATCGCTTTCGATCAACCGCAAGCACTGGCCCGAAAACGCCTACTACGGCCCGGGCAGGTTCAATACTTCGAGGAAAAGAAGTTGCCGCACGTGCGTGTCGGCGACAAAGCCGAAAGCCGCGAGCTGCTCGCCGATGTGAACCCGGCCTTCAACTGGGTCCGGCTCGGGCAACGCGTGCCCGTGCGCATCCGCATCGATGAAGTGCCGGACGGCTTGATCCTCGCCGCCGACACGACGTGTACGGTAACCGTCACGCCTTCGAGTTGAGCGCGTTCAGCCCAGCGCCTTGAACGTGTCTTCAGTTGTATCGATGACCATCAATCCCGCTCGCAATCCCGGCTTCACCGTCGGGTTCGGGAACACGATCCGTTCTTCATTGCGCGTGACTTCGTAACGGTAATCGCCATCTTCCGCGAGCAACGTGCCGCGTTCGAAAGGCGTGAAGTTCGCGACGTCGCCGGCAACGTGCAGTTCGAGCGCCTCGCTTTGCTTGGTGATCTGGCCGATTACGGTGAAGACCTTCAATGTATCGCCCGACTTCGGCACCGGCGGCTGCGCGGCGATCAGGCGGCGCAAGGCTGCATCGGATGCCGCGAAGCGCGTCAGGTCGTTGTGCCCGAACGGACGCACCTTGCCGAGTTCGAGCGTGCAGGCAAGCGCCCCCGATTGTTCCGCCGTGAAATGCGTGAACGTGTTCGACTTCTCTTTGTGTAAAAGCACCGCCGACAAACCCGCGTCCTGCAACCAGTCGAACATCGCTCGCGACAACGGCGCGCCCGTGTACGGCAGCAAAGCGAATTGCTCGAACACAGAAGGACGGATGGCCGTATGCATGTCGATGTGCCACTTCGCTTGGGTGGAATCGGCCTCAGCAAAGAACGCACGCGTCACACCTTCCAGCTCGACCGCACGCGGCGATTCATGACTGGTTGCGAGCGTCAGATGCCGGCCGTTGAACAGGCGGTTCAGATCGTCATCGCGGTAACGGCACGATTCGCGCATCGCGTCGATGTTGCCGAAGATCACCAGCAAGCGGCTCTTCAACGGTGCTTTCCCGCTGGCAATGTCCGCCACGAGCATGGAAAGAATCTCGATGGGCGCGGTTTCGTCGCCGTGGATTCCCGCCGATGCCACCACGCTTGCCTTGACTTCATGATCCGGCTCGAAGCGCACTATGCCATCGCCAAGCCACGTCCACTTCACGCTGTTGGGCAATGTGCCCTCCGTCAGCGCAGGCTTTTTTCCATCGATGACAAAGTCGAGAAAGTTCGCGAACATGGTGGTCTCAGCGCTGGAAATCATAGAGTGTACCCAGCTTAAGGATGCCGGTGAGCGCATCGAGGGCGGCACGCGACTCATCGAGCAGTTTGGGATCGGCAAGATCGGCTGGCGCAACACGATCACGATAATGCGTGTCGATCCATGCATCGAGCTGCGCGAAAAGTGAATCGTTCATCCAGACGCCGGGGTTCACCGCGGCGCGTTCCGCGTCGTTCAGTACGACGCGCAAACGCAAGCAGGCCGGACCGCCGCCGTTCTTCATGCTTTCGCGCAGATCGAAAACGAGCACGTCATCGATTGACGTATGCCGCTCGCCCAACGCATCGAGGTACTTGGCCACGCGCGCGTTCTCGCGACATTCCTGCGGCACGACAAGCACCTGGCGGCCATCGGGACGCGTGAGCAACTGACTATTGAACAGATACGACGATACGGCATCGGCCACGCTGACTTCGTCTTCCGGCACTTCGATTGCGGTGAAGGCGCTGCCGTGTGCATCGAGCTTGACGCGGAGCTGGTCATAGACTTTCGTCTGGTCGAGAAACGCACGTTGATGGCAGAACAGCGTGTTGCGGTTGCCCACCGCAATCACGTCGTTGTGGAACACGCCGGCATCGATCACGTCGGGAAGCTGTTGCGCGAAGACCGTGGAGTCGTCGGAGAGGCCATGCAGCCGTGCAACCGCGCGGCTGGCCTCGAGCGTTTGACGTGCGGGAAAGCGCTTCGGCTCGGCCGCGCCCTGACCGTATTCGCTGCGGCCATAGACAAAAAACTCGACGCCCTTCTCGCCATATTCGCTGCAAAAGCGCGTGTGATTTGCCGCGCCTTCGTCGCCCAAAGCGGGCGTACCGGGCAGCGCGTGATGAATCTTGAAGCGTTGTTCGTCGGCGAAAATCGATGCAAGCGAACGCCGCGTCTCTTCATGCTCGATCGCGCGATGCAGCTTCGTGCTGAGATTGGCGGGCGTGAAATGGACGCGGCCGTCGTTCGTATCCGCCGATGGGCTGACGGTCGCGGCGTTCGCCGTCCACATCGCGGACGCCGAACTCGCCGCCGCGAGCAATTCGGGCGCTTCGCGCGAAGCACGTTCGATGACTTCGGCATCCGTGCCCGTGAAACCCACGCTGCGCAGCAACTTGAGCGATGGCCGCTCGAGCGGCGGCAACACACCTTGATGAAAACCAAGGTCCGCAAGCCGCTTCATCTTGCGCAAGCCCTGCTTTGCCGCAGCCTTCGGATTCGCCGCCGACTTCTCGTTGTTGCGCGACGCGACATTGCCGAACGACAACCCCGCGTAGTTGTGCGTCGGGCCGACCAGCCCGTCGAAATTCGCTTCGAATGCTTGCATCGTGGATCCTCAGAACTGAAGGCCGGGCGAGACGCTCGCGGGCATGAGCAACTGGGTGCTTTCGACCGACGCCATCGGGTACGAACAATAATCCGCCGCGTAGAACGCGCTCGGGCGCTGATTGCCCGAGCGGCCGATACCGCCGAACGGCGCCGCTGATGACGCGCCGTTAGTCGGCCGGTTCCAGTTCACGATGCCCGCACGAATGGTGCGCTGGAAGTGCGTCCACGTGGCGGCGTCATCGGCTAACAAGCCGGCAGATAAACCGTAGGCTGTGTCGTTCGCGCGTTCGATCGCCTGATCGAAAGTGGCATAGCGCGTGAGTTGCAGCATGGGTCCGAAGTGCTCTTCATCAGGCACGTTCTGCGCGTTCGTCACGTCGACGATTGCCGGCGTGACATAACCCAGCTCCTTCGATTGCTGTTTCATTTCGAGGAGCGGCTTGCCGCCCGCTTCGACCAACTGTTTCTGCGCCTGCACGAGCTTCGACGCCGCTCGCGACGAGATCACGGCGCCCATGAACGGTTGCGGATCGGCATTGAAGGCGCCGGTCTTGATCTTCGATGTCACATCGATCAGGCGTTGCGTGAAGCGTTGACCGAACGCGTTATCGGGGACGAATAAACGGCGTGCGCACGTGCAGCGCTGTCCGGCCGAAAGATATGCCGACTGGATCGTGTGATGCACGGCGGCGTCGATATCTTCGACTTCAGCCACGACCAGCGGATTGTTACCGCCCATTTCCAGCGCAAGCACGATCTCGGGACGCCCGCCAAATTGCCGATGCAACAATGCTCCGGTATCCGAACTACCGGTGAAAAACAAACCATCGATCTGCCGATGATTGGCCAGCGCAATGCCCGTGTCCTTTTCGCCCTGAACGAGATTCAGCACGCCTGAAGGCAAGCCAGCCTGCGCCCACAAACCAGTGGTAAGCGCGGCCACGGCGGGCGCGAATTCAGACGGTTTGAACACGACCGTGTTCCCTGCGATAAGCGCCGGCACGATATGCCCGTTCGGCAAATGCCCCGGAAAGTTATACGGCCCGAACACCGCCACGACACCATGCGGACGATGCCGCAAAACCGCGACACCATCGGCCATGTCCTGCCGCTTTTCGCCGGTTCGCTCGTGGTACGACTTGACCGAGATATCGACTTTTGCGGCCATAGTCGCCACTTCCGTACGTGCTTCCCACAATGGCTTGCCCGTTTCATGCCCAATGGTATTGGCGAGCGTTTCCTTGTTCTCGTTCAGCAGCACAGCGAAGCGTCGCGTGATTGCAATGCGTTCGTCGAGCGGCAAGGCGGACCACGAAGCAAACGCACGTCGCGCTGAGAGCACGGCGCGGTCAACGTCTTGCGTCGATGCGCTCGCCCCTTCCCACACCACTTCGCCGTTACCTGGATTGCGCGATGCAAACGGCGTACCGCCGCCATTGCTCCACGCGCCATCGATAAACAATTGAGTCGAAATCGTAGTCATGTTCCTGTCCTTAACTTGCGGTCAACTTGCGTTCTTCTGGCGCGGTTGCGAGGCCAAGACACGCACCGTATCGCCTGCTTTCACGCGCAACGCCGCGGCTTCGTCTTCGGTCAGCAAGAACGATCCATCTTCCGGAATGCCGAAGGTCGCACCGCATCGGAAGTCATCGAGCGATGTATTCGATACCAGGCTTCGGGCCTCGCCGTTCTCATGACGCTCGCCAACGCGCACCTTCACCAGCACGCTTTCGCGCACCGTGCGCAAGTCCGCCGTGTGGCATTCGAGGACGGGACCGGCATCGAAGATATCGACGTGATTTTCATAGCGCAGCCCTTCCGTTTCGAGCATCTTGCGCGCGGGCATGGTGTCGCGATGTGTGAGGCCGACTGCCGCTTGCGCGTCATCCGGCAGCATCGCGAGATAGACCGGATAGCGCGGCATCAGCTCGGCCAGGAACGACTTCTTGCCGTGCGAACTCAGATAGTCCGCTGCGTTGAAATCGATCTGGTAGAAATGCGAGCCGACTGCCTGCCAGAATGGCGAGACGCCGTTTTCATCGAAATGACCGCGCAGTTCAGCGCACAGACGCTCCGGAAAACGCTCGCGAAATTGCGCGATAAACATGAAGCGCGAACGCGACAGCAAACCACCTACGCCTGCGGTTCTGTATCGCGGGCTCAGGAACAGCGAACAGACTTCGGCATACCCGGTCAGGTCGTGCGAGATGTTGAGCAGCGACATCTTGGTCCACACGCCAAGATCGCGGCTTGCATGAACGACCGTCGACACCCGGTAGTTATAGAACGGCTGCTCCAGTCCCACTTCCGTTTCGATGCCGCACACGCCGGCAATATCGCCGGTCGCCGTGTCTTCCATTGCAAACAGATAGCCGGCTTCGTACGGCGCTGCTTCATTGGCGAGCGTGCGTCTTGCACGTTCAACGCGTGCCGTCAGCGCATCGCGATCCGGCTTGAAGGTGGTGAGTCCGGGTCCGGTTTCGTGCGCGAGCGCCACCAGCGCGTCGACATCTCCAGGCTGCACGCAGCGGACAACGATCATTGCAACTCTCCCGAAGCTTGATGAAGCGGCACGCAGCGCACCGTGCCGGATGCTTTCACGCTGAGCGCTTCGCGAATCTCTGCCGACAACGGCGCACCGCCCGCACGCGACGACGGCAGGTTGACCAGCGTGCAGCGAAATGCGTGCGCGCCGCCGGCCGCGACCAGATAGGGCGTGCCTGAAACGCCAGCGTCGTCCGAAGAATCGCTCACCGTGCGCACTTCATTTGCGAGCACCGACGCACTGCGCTCGACCGCGACGGTCAGCACCGGACCGGCATCGAAGATATCGACAAAACGATCCGGCTCGAAACCTTCTTCAAGATGGATGTCATACGCGAGCAATGCGCCGTCGTCCGGCTCGCCCAGCACGCGTTGCGCTTCGGGCGGCAACAGCGGAACATAAAGCGGATAACTGGGCATCACTTCCGCTATGAAGGTCCGGCTCCGGCCGCCGGATTCAAGCTCGACCTGCTCGAAGTCGCGGCCGAAGAATTTGCGCCCTACCGCCTCCCAGAACGGCGATACACCCGCGTCATCAGTCACGCCGAGCATCAGCGAGAAGACGTCGTCGGAGAAACGCTTGCGGTTCGCGGCAACGTAAATCATGCGTGCTCGCGAAAGCAGATGCGCGGCGGCATCGTGCGTGCTCTCGCGTATCGACGGATCTATATAGAAGCCCGTCAGGCGGCTCTTGCCCGTGAGCTCATGCGACATGGTGAGCGCGTGGATCTTGCGGTTCACCTTGAGTTCACGCGACGCATGGATCAGCGCGTCATTGCGAAACGCGTAGAACGGTTCGGAATATCCCGCCGATGCCACGATGCTCGACGTGCCGAGCAACGCACCCGTCGCCGTATCCTCGAGCACGAACAGATAAAACTCTTCACCGGGAAACTCGACATCGGCGCGAAACGAATCTTCGGAGAGCGCGACACGTGTCTCGAGAACGCGCCGGTCGCGCGGCAGCGAATGCAGCACGGGATGCGCGGCATGCGCCATACGTTCGAGCGCGTCGAGGTCGGCGAGTGTTGCAGGGCGGACGATCAGCATCGGCGATTCCGTTGGGTTGAAAGAGGCCGAAGACAGGCGCACGTTCACTGCGCCACGTCGGCGATAGCTTGTTCGATACGCGCGAACCCTTCGTCGAGATCGGCGATCGGCATGATCAGCGACGGCGCGAAACGCAGCACGTTCGGTCCGGCGATCAGCATGATCACGCCGCGTTTCGCGGCTGCGGTCAGCACGTCCTTTGCGCGATCCTTATAGGCATCGGCAAGTTCGGCGCCGATCAGCAGACCCTTGCCACGGATTTCCTTGAACACTGAAAAACGTTCATCGATACGCTTCAAATGCGCCTTGATGGCATCGCTGCGTTGCTGCACGCCTTCGAGCAAGGATGGATTGCTGATCAGCTCGACCACTTTATCCGCGATGGCCGCGCCCAGCGGATTGCCGCCATACGTGGTGCCATGCACGCCGACCTTGAAATGCGCGGCGATCTTGGTCGTAGTGAGCATTGCGCCGATTGGAAAGCCATTGCCGAGCGCCTTCGCGGTCGTCAGGATGTCCGGCGTCACGCCATAGCCCATGTACGCGTAGAACGTGCCGGTGCGGCCCACGCCCGTTTGTACCTCATCAAAAATCAGCAGTGCGCCGTGTTGATCGCAGGCGTCGCGAAGACCCTGGAGGAACGCGGGGTTGGCAGGCAACACGCCGCCTTCGCCCTGGACCGGTTCGACGATCACCGCGCAGGTTTGCGGACCGATCGCGGCACGCGCCGCCGCAAGATCGTTATAGGGCAGATGGGTGATGCCTTGCGGCGTCGGGCCGAAACCTTCGGCGTACTTCGGCTGACCGCCGACGCTGACCGTGAACAGTGTGCGGCCGTGGAACGATTGGGTGAACGAGATGATTTCGACTTTCTGCGGACCACTGTTGTCGATCGCGTAACGGCGCGCGAGTTTGAGCGCGGCTTCGTTCGCTTCGGCGCCGGAGTTCGCGAAGAAGGCGCGATCGGCGAAGGTGAGATCCGTGAGGCGGGTGGCGAGGCGAAGAACAGGTTCGTTGGTATATCCGTTGCCGATATGCCAGAGTTTCTGGCCCTGGTCGTGGAGGACCTTGAGCAATTCCGGGTGCGCGTGACCCAGCGCCGTCACCGCGATACCGCCCGCAAAATCAATGTAGTCGCGGCCTTCCGTGTCCCAGACACGCGAACCGAGTCCGCGGTCCGGCACGAAATTCGCGGGCGAGAACAAAGGCACCATTACTTCATCGAAGGTACCGCGTGTCACATTCAGATCGGTCATGAATCGCTCCTTGGGCGGGATTTGCTGATCAGACCGATCGTAGCCCGCGGCGCAGTTCGCGTCTTGCGTGAACGCGACACGGTTCCACGGACATTTCAGCGCGCCATCAACCGGCGTTACGCTCGATCCAGTTGCGCCGCTCCTCGCGGGGCGTGACGCCGAATCTTTCGCGATACGCATTGGAGAAATGCGCCGCCGATGCAAACCCGCAAGCCAGGCTGATCTGCACGACCGACTGGCTGCTTCGTTGCAACTGGGTCCGCGCCTTGATCAGGCGGAGGTTGAGGTAATACTTCGCCGGCATTGCACCGAGATACTGTTTGAACAGGCGCTCCAACTGCCGCCGCGAGATGCCGACGAGCGCGGCGATTTCATCGCTGGCGAGTGGCTCTTCAATGTTCGCTTCCATCAGTTGCAATGCATCGTTCAAACGCGGATGGGGCTCGCCCGGAGCGGTCACGTATGGAATGCGCTGGCGTTCATCGCCGGAACGCAACGCGGTCACACCGAGCGCGTCGGCGATGCGCTCCACGAGTTCGCGGTTATGGTGACGCGCGATCATCGCAAGCATGAAATCGGCCGTGGCCTGGCCGCCGCAACATGTGGCGCGGTCGCGATCGGTTTCGAAAATCTGCTGCGAGACAATGCAGCTTTCGAACTGTTCCGTAAACTGTTGCGCCATGTCCCAGTTCACGGCGACGCGGTAACCATCGAGCAATCCCGCCGATGCCAGCCACCACGCGCCATGATGAATGCCGCTGACAAGCGGGGTGCTGGACGCGACGCGAGTGAGCGACTGAAGAAACGCGCGTTGTCCGCCAAGCGGGTGCAACCCTTCGCTCAGCACGATCAGCCAGTCGCATTCAATGTCAGCGCCGAATGCGGCCTGCGCCTTCAATGTTGCGCCGCCGCCAAGCATGACATCGCGGCCATCGGGAGAAACGGTTTGCCACGCATACAGCGCATTGCCATCAATTTCATTTGCGAGCCGCAATGTATCGATGACCGGTCCCACACCGCTCATCGAACATGGAGCGACCAGCGCGATGACCACCCGCAACGGCTGCGGCCCGACTACTGCCGGCACGTTACTTGAGGCTGCCGGACAGGAATTGGCGCAGCCGTTCGCTGTTCGGCCGGCTCAGGACTTCGGCGGGCGCGCCCTCTTCTTCCGTGCGTCCCTGGTGCAGAAACATCACATGATTCGACACGTTGCGCGCGAAGCCCATCTCGTGCGTGACGACGATCATCGTGCGGCCTTCTTCCGCCAGCTTCTGCATCACCTTCAGCACTTCGCCGACGAGTTCCGGATCGAGCGCGGACGTGGGTTCGTCGAAGAGCATCACGTCCGGATGCATGGCGAGCGCGCGCGCAATCGCGACGCGCTGCTGCTGGCCGCCCGACAAATGCGACGGATATTGCTTCTCGACCTTCGGCGCGAGCCCGACTTTCTCGAGACACTCGCGCGCGCGTTCGCTGGCCTCTTTCTTCGATAAACCCAGCACGTGCATGGGCGCTTCCATGACGTTTTCAATCGACGTCATGTGCGCCCACAAATTGAAATGCTGGAACACCATCGCGAGTTTCGTGCGCACGCGCTGAAGCTGCTTGTGGTCGGCGACTTCGAGGTTGCCGCGGCTATCTGTTTTGGTTCGCACCGGTTCGCCGTCGACGATGATGTCGCCCGCGTTCGGCCGCTCAAGGAAATTGATGCATCGCAGGAAGGTACTTTTGCCCGAGCCGCTCGACCCGATGATGCTGATCACGTCGCCGGCGTTGGCGGCGAGGGAGACACCCTTGAGCACTTCGTTATCGCCGAAACGCTTGTGGATGTCGCGGGCGACGAGTTTGACCGCGGCGTTTTTCGCGGCGGCCGATGCTGCGGTTTGTGCGGATGTGTCCAACGCATTCTCCCCGGAGGATGAGTCTGAAGGGTCCGATCGATTCGATCATGGCTGCGGATTCTACCGAAACCGGCCGGCGCACTGGCATTGGGGCAAACGCCCTCGCCTGTCGCGCGGCCGGAATGCATCAACCATTCGTCAGTCTTTTTCAGGCTCGGCGGGAAGTACCGCGCGCACTTGCTGGGCCACGCGGCCGTTGGCGAGCGCAATGTCCGGGCTGCTTTGAAGCATCGGCAAGTACTGGACGTCGAAGGCGGCGTTGCGGTTCTTTGCGCCGAACATCGATGTCACGGCGTGCGCCATGTCGATGCGTGCGTCGGGCGTGGCGTCGGTGTCGTCGATCACGTCATCGAGCGCCGCGATCAGTGTCGATAAAGGCCCGAGCCATTTGAAAGCGCTGCCGTTGATCACGATCTGCAGGAACTCGGCCGGTGTGACTGCGCCGAATTCGGCTTCGTGCCGGGCGCGCAGTTCGTTGAGGAGACTACGGTGCAGGGCCAGTAGCGGATGGCGTACATCTTTCAGGAAAGCGGTCGCTACGGAGTCGGTCAATCTGGCGGTCATGGGCGGGGTTCCGAAATGGGAGTTCGATGCCCAAAGCCTACACCGTCACCAGTGTCCGTCCCGCATAACGAATAAAATCCGGCGCGCAAAGCGGTTCGGAAAAAAGCCAGCCCTGCCCGAACTGCGCGCCGCGCGCATGCAGATAACACGCCTGTTCTTCGCGCTCGATCCCCTCGGCCACGACCTGCACGCCAAGCGTTTGCGCCATGTCCACGATATGCGACGCCACGCTGCTGGACGCTGCGTCCTGGCCGACGGTATCGACGAAAGACTTGTCGATCTTCAGCGCGTCGACCTGGAAATTCTGCAAGTGCGACAGGCTGGAATACCCCGTGCCGAAATCATCGATATACACCGGATGTCCGGCATCGCGAAACGCCTGGATGACTTCCTTGGCGGCTTCGGCGTCGAGGAAACAGCGCTCGGTCGCTTCGATCCGGACCTGTCGCGGCGAAATCCCCGCGTGAGCCAGCGCGGGCGTCAGACGATCGAGAAAGCGCCGCGTGACGAGATCGGGCGCGCTCAGGTTGATCGACACATACATCTCGCTGTAACGCTGCAGGAATTCGCCGAGTTCGAACAGGATGGTGTCGAACACCTGGTCGGTGATCGCCTGGATCAGCCCGCGATTCTCGGCGAGCGGAATGAAGTGGTCGGGACGCACGATGCGGTTGTTCTGCTTCCATCGCACGAGCGCTTCGGCGCCGATGCATTGCCGTGTATCGAGATCGACTATCGGCTGATACGCCACAATGAACTGATGCCGGCGCACGGCGTCGCTGAGCTGCCCGAGCGGCGAGAGACGCCGGACCATCAGGAGGCCGAGCCATGCAGAAACAGCCAGGCCGCCCGCCAGTCCCGCGAAGAGCCAGTTCCAGGGACGAGTGCGCAGACGCGTGGTGCCGGCGAAATTGAAAGTGTTCATCGTGCGCGATTCTTCATGTCCGTCATGTCTCTCACGTGCCTCATGTACCTTTCGGTTCTTTTATGTCAGACGGAGTTGGCGCCCAAGGCGTCTTGCCGAGGCGATGGGATGAAACATTTGCGCTGAATGTGCAAGCTTGCGGCGTGTTCATGCCGTGCGGCAATTCACGTGCGCGTCACGCGGGCCTTCGCGCGCGACCGGATACCTTGCGATGAACTTGCAAACGACCCAGTGTAGCGGTCACGCATGCTTTGCTTCAATGCTTCTTCTATGACGAAATGCGCTCTTTGGTGGGCTGGCGCACGCCGGCTTCCATACTTTTGCCGCGCCGGTGTGCAGGTGTCTGGTAAATGGCGGATAAGGCCGGGAGTCGTGAGAAAATCGGGCATGTGTTTCATCGCTTACCGCTCCCTCACGCTCATCTCAAGGAGGCAATCAATGGCACTGGACGACGCAAGCGCTTTTACAATCCGCGACGCAACCGCCGATGACTTCGACGCGATCACGCGCATCTATGCGCATTACGTGTTGCACGCGCTCGCCACCTTCGAGGAAACACCGCCAGACGCGAACGACATGCGCACGCGGCACGCATCCATCACGAATGCGGGCTTGCCTTACCTGGTTGCGCAACTGCAGGGCGAAGTGGTCGGTTATACCTACGCGACGGCGTATCGGCCGCGCTCGGCTTACCGGCATACGATCGAAGATTCGGTGTATATCGCCGATGGTCACGGTGGCCAGGGACTCGGCCTCGCGCTCCTGACTGCGCTGATCGAACGATGCGAGGCAGGCCCGTGGCGGCAGATGGTGGCCGTGATCGGCAACAGCGGCAACGCGGGTTCGATCGCGCTGCACACGCGGCTCGGCTTTGAACATGTCGGCGTGTTGCGCAAGGCCGGCTACAAGCATGGCCAATGGGTCGATACCGTCCTCATGCAACGTTCGCTTGGCGAGGACAAGCCCCTGCTCCCTTCTCGATAAATACGAAATCGGCCGCTTTACCCGCAATCACATTTTTCAGCCAGAGCTTTATTTGCCCACTTACACGCTTGCTGCCGCCGTCACCGCCGAGATCGACATTCGCAAGAGCCGTTTCATCGCGCTGGCGCTGCCGGTTGCCGACCGCGCCGCCGCGATGCTCGAACTCTCGCAGCTGCTCGATGTTCTGCACTGACTTTTTCATAACAGATCGATTCAGCATCTCGATCCATTCAGCTTCCAGACCTAGGGCAATCTCTTGTTGCGACGGAGTTTTCATGTCTTTTCCTTTT
>NZ_JBSIPA010000175.1:0-12192 GCF_053574605.1 Caballeronia sp. M23-90
CCTGCTTACCCAACTGCCCGCAGTATTGCCGCGCCACGCCCACCGAATGCTTTCCCTTCTTCGGAAAGCCCGTGTCGTCAATGATCCAGTACAGTCCGTTTGACGGATTCATGTGCGGCAATACCCAGCGCCGAACCTGTTCCATCAATGCGGCGTCAGACCATTCGGACTTTGAAACGAAATGATGCAGGGACTGGTGACGTGCACTCACGCGATGAGGTTCGAGATGGGCTGCCAGCGGCTCGACACTTTTACGCGCAATCGGCAGCATCAACCCTTGGCAATAGCCCACCAACCCGGCACGACGATCAATATGTCCAATTGTGTCGCATAGGTGCTCCAGGTACTCGTCGAACGATGTCTCCCAGTCCATCGCTTCCTCTTGTAAAGGATGAAGAAGCTCCTATAATGCCATGAATCTTATGACACAGTAGTACTACTTGGCAGGGTTGCATATTTTGGTAACGCCCCTAGCCGAACCGAAGCGAGATCCTCGGCGACGTGAGGGAATAGTCTTTACTTGGCTGCCCCGATCCTGTGTTGAGTCTCTTGCTGCCAGGATAAGCACCGAGGAATATGCCCGTTGAGTTGCCGGCAAAGCTTAAGGCGCTGCATACTGAAAGAGGCGCAAACACGGGCAGGAATCGGCCCGTGATTCTTTAACTGTCGAGCCTCATCGAGCGCGGGTTGGATGTTCGCGCAGATTGCTTTCGTGGTAGACGCGTGTGGGCGGAAGAGATTTGCACGCCTATGTAGCTCCTTTCTTAGGAGAAAAGTAGGGTTATCAGCGTGACACGATATCAACTAGATGACCTAGCTACCGATGCGCTTCCTTGCTGGAAGTTGAGCCCTCCAATGGCTTGCCGCCTCTCGACGCACCTTGAGCGGACGTATCTTAAGCGACGACCAGCGGCCTTCGCAGACGCCGCATGCGAATGCGGCGAGGCTCACGTCAGCTGAGAGCGTGGAGCGGACGACGTTGCTTGAACGAGCTGGCTACGCACCTGCCCGAAGATTGGCAACGCGTGCCTCGGCATTCATTTTGGATGCGACTAACGCCACCTCGAGCGGCACAACGGTTTTACCGATAGGCATCAAGGCCAGTCCGCCAAGCTTGAAATGCTGAATGCCGAAAGGGATGCCGATGATCGTGACGCAGCAGCCGGCACCATAAAGAGCATGTGACAGCGCCATGATCCATCCACCGGTGACAAGCCAAACAATATTCCCAAGTGTTCCAAGCGCGCCGGTCTCGACATCTTGCTTCAGGCTTAAGTCCTTTCGGGACATGACCATCTTACCGAATGGAGCCAGTGTGAGTTTGGCCATCACGAAACACGCGCGACCCCAAGGTATCCCAATGATCGAAATAAACGCGATACAGCCAAGAATCACCCATGCAAGGCTCGCAAAAAGTCCGCCCGCGATAATCCAAAAAATTCCCCAATGTGCGCACCAAATGTGTCCTCAGTTTTATGGCTTTTAAACCGCATAGCGGCCTACCTAGGTTTAACGGCGCATCTGAGAACAACTTTATAGGTGGCATAGGGCGGACGAGGGCGGCAACCGCAATCGGTGTTTATCGGAGGGCTTTTCTCGACCGCATAATCTCACACAAGATCATCTGCATCGAACCGCACTACGAGCTTGACAATTAATAGATGACCGACTATCTTGCTACATCGTCTCTTTAATTAGTGAAAGCCGTAATGCCAAGGCCTCCAAATCCCGAAGTACGTTCCCGGCTGTTGTCGATTGGCCGGGCGGTTGTTCACGAACACGGGTTCAACAACTCTGGCGTGCAGGAAATCACACAAGCCGCGGGAGTGCCCAAGGGCTCGTTCTACAATTATTTCGATAGCAAGGAGTCGTTTGCTGCGGAGATTCTTGAAGATTATTGGCAAGCTATCGAACTGCGGCACGGGCCCATTTTGTACGATGCCCGCCTCAAACCATTACTGCGTATCGAACGGTTTTTCGCAAGTTTAACGCAGGATCATCGCGAGCATGGGTTCGTACTTGGTTGCCTAATTGGCAACCTATCGCTTGAGCTCGCTAGCGATAGCGACGACACGCGCGGAAAACTAGCTGATGTGATTGGCCGGTGGGAAGGTGCGCTTGCAACATGCTTGCGTGAGGCGCAAGAGCGTCGCGAACTACATTCTGAGATGGATTCTCGTCAGCTCGCAGCAATCATCATTGAGGCTTATGAAGGGTCGGTGATGCGTGCGAAGGTGGAGCGAAGTGGCAAGGCGCTCGAGCGATTTGGAAAAGTCGTACTGCCGTTGTTGCTCCATTAAAAAATTTTAGCTAATTAATAGACGACTGGTCATATATAAATCAAGCCGACTCTCTCGAAGAGAGGCCGGTCCTTTCGCAGCAAACGAAACACAGAGGACGTCATGAGCGATTCAAGCCAAGCAGAGCAAGCTAACGCGAACTTTTATGCAGATCCGGTCAACCCGGCGCTGCCGCCTAGCGATTTCAAACTGGATCTATCACGAGCTGCGTTAGTGGTGGTCGATCCGCAGAACGACTTTTTGAGCCCCGCCGGCGCAAGCTGGGCCTTGTTCGGTGAAAGCATTGTGGAGAACAACACCGTATCCAACATTGGGCGCTTGTTGAAAGTATCCAAGGAAGTGGGCTTGACCGTGGCAGTTTCGCCGCACTACTACTATCCGCGCGACCACGAGTGGAAATTTGGTGGTCCCGTGGAGAAGGTCATGCACAAGCTCTGTATGTTCGACCGCAAAGGGCCGAACACGCTGAAAGGGTTTGAGGGCTCGGGTGCTGATTTCCTCGAGGAGTACAAGCCTTACATCCTCGACGGAAAGACGATCATTGCGTCACCGCACAAAATATACGGTCCAGAAACAAACGATCTAGCTCTCCAACTTCGAAAACACGGCGTCTCGCAGATCATTCTCGCGGGCATGGCCGCGAACCTGTGCATAGAGTCGCATCTGCGGGAGCTGATCGAGCAGGGTTTCGAAGTGGCTGTGGTGCGCGATGCAACTGCGGGTCCGCGTCTGCCTGAAGGTGACGGCTACCTTGCCGCCATTATCAACTACCGTTTTCTGGCACATGCCCTCTGGACCACCGACCACGCGGTCGAGCAACTGTCTCGCTGAGGTCTGGCTTGACCCAAGGAAAGCTGCCATGCGCAATGTCATAGAAGGCTTCTTGCGTTTCCAACAGGAAGAGTTTCCGAAGCGCGCGGCGCTTTTCAAACGTCTGGCCAGCAATCAGACGCCACAGGTTTTATTCATCGCATGCTCGGATAGCCGCGTGGTCCCGGAATTGCTAACGCAGCGCGGCCCAGGAGACTTGTTCGTGATTCGCAACGCCGGAAATATCGTCCCGTCGCACGGTGCAAGCCCAGGCGGAGTATCCGCTTCCGTCGAATACGCCGTGACCTCCCTCGGGGTTCGCGACATCGTAATTTGCGGACACTCTGATTGCGGAGCCATGTCTGCAATTGCCGCATGCACATGCCTAGACCATATGCCCGCCGTGGCGAACTGGTTGCGATATGCCGATGCAGCCAAGGTCATCAATGCAGCACAAACGCACGCTTCGCCGGCGCACCGGCTCCAAGCGTTGACCCGTCAAAACGTCGAGGCACAACTCGCCAACATCAAAACCCACCCCTGCGTCGCGCTGGCGCTGCAGCAAGGAACCTTGTCGCTTCACGGATGGGTGTTTGACATCGAGTCAGGACATATCGATGCACTCGATTCGCGCGACAACCGGTTCGTGTCGCTCGCCGAGCACCCCGAGATACACGCCTGACCAGGTGTTCAAAGCTAATCGGCAGCGGTCGATTAAAGCATTTTCATTCTCTAAGGAACCATCATGCGGCAATCACAAGTTTCCCCGGATGCACGTCTTGCATTGACCGACGTCATTTTGAAATCAAAGGCTCGTCTGGGGCTATCATTTGCGCAACTTGCAGAAGAGACAAACCTCAGCATCGTTTTTGTTACCGCCGCGCTGCTTGGACAGCATCCACTTCCGAAGGATGCTGCGCGGCTGGTGGGCAATCGCCTGAAACTTGAGCCAGACGCTATTGCATTACTTGAGAGCGTACCGTTGCGAGGAAGTTTAGCGGCGGGAGTGCCGACGGACCCGACGATATATCGCTTCTATGAAATGGTGCAAGTCTACGGGTCGACGCTGAAGGCGCTAGTCCATGAACAATTCGGGGATGGCATTATTAGCGCGGTCAATTTCAAACTTGACATCAAGACGGTCGAAGACCCGGAGGGCGGTTCGCGGGCAGTCATTACGCTCGACGGAAAGTTCCTTCCGTTCAAGCCGTTTTAGTTCACCACGTCTTAGCATTTCTGTTCGAGCGTGGTCTTCGATGCGCTTCGTTTGATAACGAAGCCCAATCGAACGAAAATGCGCCCGGCCAAATGGCGGAGCGAGCGAACGCTTGTTTTACGTTGGGCCAAATAACGGCACCGGTGGCGTCTCGCCGCTGAAAGGCCGAAGCGGTCGATTCGTCAAGATTTCAAAGGTTACCAGTCTTGGTAGCCGCATCAATGATGACATTTGCGACAGCATTGGGCTGCGTGATTAGCGCAACGTGACTGGCGCCTGGAATTACCGTCAGTTGAGCATTGAGTGCCTGCGCTTCAGCCTGTTGCAACTGTGGGGGAATGATTTGGTCCTGGTCTCCGTAGACCCACCATGACGGCTTCGACTTCCACGCTGCCACAGTGACTTTGTCATCGAGACAATGTGCAAAGAGTGGGCCTTGTGTAGCGGCGAGCACAGCGGCACTGTCTTTCGCAACGTCCGGCGCAAAGCTATTCAGATAGGTGTCAGTCGACAGGGTGAGATAGCCAGCTGAATTGACGATGAGACCGCTCTCCCACGCAGGCTTGGGAAAGGGACTTGTTAGGTCGTTGATCGACTGGTCATCACCGGGCGCAAACGCCGATACATAAACAAGCGCTGCTACCTTCGCATCGTTGCCCGCTTGCGTAATAACGGCGCCGCCATAGGAGTGTCCGACCAGAATGACGGGGCCGCTTTGTGCATCGACTGCTTGGGTGACAACGGCTGCATCGTCCGTCAGGGAAGTTCGTGGTAACTGCACCGCCACGACTTTCAGGCCACGTTTTTGCAATATCGAGATAATCGACGACCAGCTCGAACCGTCGGCCCAAGCGCCATGCACGAGCACCACGGTAGCGTTGGTGGAAGCGCTCGAACTGCCACATCCGTTAAGAATGCCTGCTGAGAATAGTAGTGACGCAGCGACAAGCGTGCTTGCGAATTTCTTTAGGTATTTGTACACGATAGCTCGAAGGGTGAAGGTTAAAGAAATGAGCGTGTGCCCGTCGGACACAGCGTTAGGCTGCCTTGGCAAAGGGCATAGCCCGTCGACTCGCGATGAGCAACTGAATGGCCAGCGTCACCAAAACAATTACCAATGCAAAAAGCGGCAGCTTTGACACCGGCGTGCCCGCGGCCAATGCAAATCCACCGAGAGCGGCGCCGACAGCACTGCCGAGATAGTGGGCCGAGCTATGCAATGCGACCGCAGTGCTCCCGTGCTCTGGTTGCAGGGACAACAGACGGTGCTGCTGCGGCGCTTGCGAACCCCACGCGGCGACTCCCCAAACGAAGAAGCACAGTAACGAAAGCGAGTGTTCCTTCAGCACCGACGAAAGTGCGATGAACGAAACGGCCATTGCCGTCAACATAACTGCCATCACCCACTCTGGGCGCCCCGTCTTATCGATGCAAATACCAACGAAATAGGTCCCAGCTAGGCCACCAAGACTCCACGCCCAGAGAAAAGGAACCACGTTGTGTGTACCTGCGGCCGTAAGGAACATCGGGGCGACGTAGGTGTACAAGCCAATCGACGCCACTGCCGTCAAGAACGACACCGTGACGGTCGCCGTGACCCGCCCATCGGCGAGGATGGCGATACGTTGCTTAAGCGATGGCGGCGGCGTAACGGGAACGTCGGGCAGGCGCAGGGCGATACCGATCAGCGCGGCGGCGCCAAGAGTGGTGACCATCCAGAGCGTCGCCCGCCAACCGACATGGGCAGCCAGCACCAAGCCGACAGGTACACCGACAGCCGTTCCCATCGCCAGACCACCAATAACTAGGCCAAGCGCTCGGCCCCGACGATCCGCCGGGACAAGCGCGGCGGCGGCGCTAACCGCGAGTGGCGTAAAGAGGCCCGCACCCATGCCGGCAATGGCTCTGGTAACAAGCAGCATAGGAAAGCTGCCCGAAAGCGCGCTGCAGGCGTTCGCGATGGCGAAGATGCCCAATGCAATTATCAAAACTCGCCGAACCGGTTTGCCAGCAGTCAGAGCGCCGAAGACCGGAGCGGAAAGCGCATAGAAGACGGTAAAAATGCTAACTGTTTGTCCTGCGCTCGAAGGCGACACGGCAAATGTTGAGCCGATTGAGGGCAGCAGTCCAGCCATGATGTAGGCATCAACGCCCAAGGCGAATACGCCGAGACACAAGAAAAAGATTCTGGACATGGCTGTGCAACCGCTTTGTGCGGTTGACCCGTTAGTCGCGACGACCCCTCAGCGGAATAATCCAGGTGCTGGACTTAAAGTCAGCGGGGCATAAGAAGTGCGAGCCCATACCGCAAGGTAATGCGGCATGGGACGCGGATGCTTTTAGGCGAAGCAAGGAAGCTATTACCAGCAGTCGAAGTTACTTATTTGGGTTGGTCCAAGAAGACAGTCACGTCTTTAAGAAACAGATCCGGATACTGATAAAGCGAGCCGTGATTTGAGTCCGGATAGATGATCAACTGGGCGTCCGGCAGATTCTGCTGGAGCGTGTAAGAGTTGATCGTGTAGTGGACGATGTCATTGCTGCCGGCGACCACAAGAACGGGTTGTTTAATCGCCTTCAGATATGCATTGGAGTCGCTAGCCGGTGCGCCCCACGCAGCAAAGGCTGCCACTTGAGCAGGCGCTACCTTGGCTCCAATCGCCGCATCACGATCCACTTTTCGCGTGTGGATTCGCGTGAGGAACGCGCGGCCGGCAGCTTGCGACGCATCTGATTGCGTGAAGAAAACATCCAACAGCAGGTCTTCTTGCGGCGTGCGCTTCTTCGCCAAAAATCCCTGGAATTCAGGTGTCAAAGTAGCCATGCCTGCGCCGCCTCGCGGTCCACTGCCCACCAGGACGACACGACGAACAAGATCGGGCTGCTCGGCGGTCACTTCCTGCGCCACAAGGCTTCCCATCGAGAATCCGAGCAAATCGGTCTTGGTAATTCCAAGTGCATGGATGAAGGCAATTGCTTGTTTCGCCATTGCTTCTATCGTGGTGGGCACATCGCCGCCCGAGCTGCCTACACCGGCGTTATCGAACATGATTACGTTGCGCTCACGCGCGAATCCATCGATGACCTTCGGGTCCCAGCTATCCAGGTTGCCGACGAAGTGCTGAAAAAACACTAGCGGTATGCCGTCACGTTTTCCGAATCGGCGATAAGCGATGCGCGTGCCATCCACATCAATGAACTGAGTGGGAACGGTTTGAAACGTGTAGGACGAGCTGCTCGCCGGCGCCGTCTTGGCAACCGAAGCGCTTGCAGGCGTCATATAAAACGCTGCCGCGAAAGCAGCCACGATGAGACTTAAGCGAAAGGCGGATGACTTGCTAAATTGCTTCATGATAGTTGTCCAGTGGAGGTGATATGGAAAGTCGACGAGGATCGAGCAGTCGTCATGCCCCGTACGAGCGGGGCGTGACGCGTTGTCAGGCGGGCAGCTCCATCACCTGGCCGCTGCGATTTTTCACGCTCGGCCGTTCCGAGACCTTCGCTTGCCATGCAGACAGCGCTGCGCAGTCATCCGGAATCGCGATACCAGCGGCACCGGCATGCATGAGCGCGGCATAGACGGTGATATCGGCCATCGAGAAATCATTGCCTGCCACGTAAGCTTGGTCCTTCAGCACACTGTCGAAGTACTTCATGCCCTGAACAAACTTCTGCAGATGACGCTCACCCCATTCCTTGCGGTGTGCCCACTCAGGGCTCTTATAGGCTTGCAGGCGTTCGCCTAAGCCAGGCGTCGCGTGGTGGAAGTAAATGCCTATCGCATCGATCATTTGATCGTCGGCGCGACGCTGCATCATGTGAATCACGGCCTTCTCTTTGGGCGTCTTGCCGGTCAGCACCGGATGTCCGTGGAGATTGTCGAGATATTCGGTGATTGCAACACCTTCAGAGATGAACGTGCCGTCGTCGAGCTCAAGCACGGGCACCGTGCCCGCGGGATTAATAGCAAGAAAGGCGCTTTGCTTGTGTTCCGCCGCGAAAAGGTCGACCTTGACGAATTCGATTTGCGAATCGATCTGTTTTTCTGCCAGGACGATGCGAATTCGAGCGGGATTGGGGAAACCTGGGGTGTCGTAGATTTTCATGATTGCGTCCGAAATGAGGGAGGGCTGCGTTTCAGGTAGGTATTCATTTACGCTACGTTTCGTTGCGTATCGTTATTTGATGACAAAGGATACGCTTCGTAGCGTGTCGTATGTAAATTATTTCGACTTATTTTTTCTTGAGCGGTTGACCGATGCTTGCAGCCCCTTTGCTGCATTGGCTTTGCGCCAACAAAGCGTCATCCGACAAGGGAGGCAGGGCCCAGCTTTTGAATCATGTCGTACGCTTCTGTCTAGATAAGATACGCTTCGTATCGTTCCTGATGTAAAATAGACGACGAAAATTGCTTGCCCAGAGGAAACACCATGAATGAACAGACAGTCCCCGTATCACGGGGCGGACGTCCCCGAAGCGAAATACTCCACCAGGCCATTCTTAAGGCAGCGCTTGACCTGGTTCTGGAGGTGGGATTTCGAGCAGTGAGCCTGGAAGCGATTGCGGCGAAATCGGGCGTCGGCAAAACGACGATCTACCGGAGATGGCCGAACAAGGGCGCGGTCGTAATGGAGGCTTTCATCGGGCAGTTGGGGCAGGCCTCGCGGTTTCCGGATGCCGAAACTTCAATGGAGCGCATGAGGCTGCAAATGCACATCACGGCCAAGGCTTTTAAGGGCCGTGTAGGCGCGCTCGTTCGGGCGCTTATGGCTGAAGCTCAGTTCGATCCTGAATTGGCGAAGGCATTTCGCGAAAATTGGATGCTGCCTCGACGCAAACTGGTTTCTGACGTACTGGAAGAGGCTATCAAGCAGGGAGAGATACGCGCTGATATCGATGTGGATGCTGCAATCGATATTCTCTACGCCCCGATGTACTACCGTTTGCAAATGGCGTCGGGGCCAATTTCGGAGGCGTTTGTGAACCAGGTCTTCGCGCAAGCTATGGAAGGCAATTTAAGGCGCCCGACCGTGACTGACCTTTCGGACTCTGAGTCGGTCGCCCTCGCAACGTCGAAACCTGTTACGCCGCGTAAAAGACGTCCCTCGTCGGCGATTTAGCCAGCGACGCTGATGCGATGGATATGACAAAACTACCGCAAGGGACGGCGGTCGCCGTAGTGATTAGTGTCGCCATCGGTGCGGTGTTCACCTTTTAAATGCAGCTACGTCTCAAGGCGAAACATGAGCTTCCGGCTGACGCTCGGCGGTCAGTGTCTGTCGATCATAGCTTTGATCGACAGCAGTGCCTCCTCTATTTTCTTGCCGTTCGTTTCAACCATATCGAGTTTGAAACCTACGGTTTTCAGCGCCGCTCGCAAGCTCTCTATAAATACTCGAGCAAACAGCCCTTTCAGACTTGACCCGCACCGCCATCGTCCATCAGATCCGAACCGGTCATATATGAACTCTGGTCGGACGCCAGGAAAAGTGCTGCGTTGGCCATTTCCTCAGCGCGTCCAAGCCTGCCGAGCGGAATCATTCCGAGGTACATGTTCACCAATCCCTCGCGTACTTCCGGCGTCGGCGCCTGGGCGTCGAGCATTGGGGTGTCGATTACGCCTGGACTGAGGGTATTGACGCGAATGCCGCGGTCCTTGAATTCCGCAGCCCAAGTGCGGGCATAAGACCGCATCGCCGCCTTGGTCGCCGCATACGCGGTATGGCCCGGAAAGCCTTTGACGTGCATCGCCGACGAAACCAAGACAATAGAGCCGCCTCGTGTCATCAGCGGCAGTAGCTTCTGGACCAAGAATACCGGTGCGCGAGCGTTGAGATTGAACGTCTTGTCGAAATGAGCGGGCGTGAGGGTGTCAATCGACGCTTGCTCCGTCAAACCTGCGCTCGACACGATGATGTCGAGAACACCTTTCTTCGCTTTCACGGCCGCGGTTACTTGGTCAAGATCGTCGAATTTCGTGACGTCGGCCTGCATAGCGGTGGCATTTGGCCCAAGCAACTCAGCGGCCTTTTTCACCTCGGCTTGCCGACGACCGAAAAGAAAAACATGGGCGCCTTCTGCAACGAACCTTTGTGCGATAGCTAAACCAATACCGGACGTGCCACCGCTAATAACTGCTACCTTGCCTGAGAGACTGGACATTGTGGACCCCAAAGTTCTGGTGAATGAAAGATAAAACCGACGAGACGAACCCACATTTGCTCAATGGATTCTCATGTAACGACGCAAATCCAGATTCGTCCGGGCAATGCGCAATTAGGCCACTGCCGCAGCGTTCACGAGCTGACGCGAGGGCGGTTGCCGTGCCTAGTCCGCGCGACCCGCCCGTCAATTTGCGCGGGTCTGAGAAGATTCAACCTATCGCGAACCGCCTGCAGCATCGATAAGCGAACCGGAAATCCAACCAGCTTCGCCCGAGGCGAGGAACGCGACGATTGTGGCGACGTCGCCCGGTTGTCCCGCACGGCCAAGCGGGGTTGCCGCGACCATCATTGCTTCGAAATCACCCTCTAGGCCAGCCGACTTAAAGCCTTCTGTCTTGACTGCGCCAGAGTTCACGGCGTTGACGCGAATATGCTTGGGGCCCAGCTCTTTTGCGAGAACCCGCGTAATCGAATTCACTGCACCCTTGGTGCCCGAGTAGACGACTGACGTCGGCGGTGTCAGCTCACCAACCACCGATCCGATGTTCACGATGCTTCCGCCTTCGAGCGGGAACAATGCCAGCGCGGCCTTGCTCGCGAAAAGGAGACCCGACACATTGGTGCTGAACATCGCTGTGATGCTTTCGCTAGTGACAGATTCCAGCGGCGCGAACGAGTAGATTCCTGCGTTGTTCACGAGAACGTCGAGCTTTCCGTATGTTTCTTTGGTCGCAGCAAACAACTTATCGATGTCAGCTTCAACGGCGACGTTGGCCTGAACGGCAATCGCTTTCCCGCCAGCCTTGACGATATCGCCCACAACTCGGTCGGCATCGACCTTGCTCGATGAATAGTTCACCACCACCGAAGCGCCCTGGGAAGCTAGTTCTTTGGCGATAGCGGCGCCGATACCTTTCGACGCGCCAGTAACGATGGCGACTTTATTTGCGAGCTTTTGCTGCTGTGACATGGTGAATCCTCTGTGAAAGAGCCAACGGAGTTGGCGTTGATTGAGCATCACCCCTTTATCGAACGTTGATAAGGCGCACAATCGAACTTTCTACTATTCATCCCAGACATGACCGACAGTATTTCGGCGTTGAAACTCTTCGTGCGTGTAGTTCGGACGGGGAGCATATCGAAAGCCGGACGTGAATTTTCGCTGTCGCAACCCTCCGCGTCACGTGCCATCGCAACGCTCGAGAAAGACGTGGGTGCCCCGCTGCTTATGCGTTCCACCCGTGCCGTGTCTTGACGGAGGCAGGCGCCGACTATCTGGCTCGCATCGAGCCTATCCTTGCCGCGCTTGATGAAGCCAACCAGGCTGTGCGTGGAGCCGACCAGCTCCAGGGAGAGCTGCGTGTGGCGTTGCCAGCAACATTTGCTACAAGGGAGGTCATACCGAACCTTCCAGCCTTCCTTAATAGGCATCCTGCACTGCGGATTAACCTTTTGATGGACGATGCCAGGCAGGATTTGCTTCGTGAAGGGGTCGATGTTGCCATTCGCTTCGGCACGCTTGCTGATTCGAGCGCAACGGCTCGGCTGCTATGCAGGAACAATAGGGTGATGGTCGCCTCGCCGGAATATCTAAGTCGCGCGGGCGTTCCCGATTCGCCGGCTGACCTTTCCGACCATCAAATAATAGTCGGGCCGTCCGCTAGCATGGCAAGCTGGTCTTTTGAACGCGATGGTCGAACGC
>NZ_JBSIPA010000176.1:0-12168 GCF_053574605.1 Caballeronia sp. M23-90
TGGGTATGGCGGCACGGCGCCGGCCCGCGTGAAGGAACAGATCACGCGTCTGCGCACGGCAATAGACAAACAGGCCGCATGGGCGGCCGACTACAAGGGACCTACATGCTGAGTGCATCGAACGAACGGGAATCGAACCATCGCGCGGCGCACGAAAGCGCCGGCGCGTTCGCCGATATCTCGCACTTCGAACACGTTCCGCGGCGGTATTACGGACGCTATGTTGCATCGGCCGTGATCCTCGCGATAGTCGCGTACATCGTCCTGGCGTTTGCGCGCGGACAGATCGACTGGGCGGTGGTCGCGCGTTTCCTCACAGCCAAGTCGATCCTGAAAGGTCTCGCCAATACCGTCATCATGACCATTCTCGCGATGGCGCTTGGCATCGTGCTAGGCGTGGTCGTGGCGATCATGCGGCTCTCGACCAACCCGGTTCTGCGCAGCGTCGCTTATGCCTATGTGTGGCTGTTTCGCGGCACGCCGGTGATCCTTCAGTTGCTGTTGTGGTTCAACCTGGCTCTCGTGTTTCCGGTCATGGGCATTCCCGGATTGTTCGAGTTCCGTACCGTCGACATCATGACGCCGTTCCTTGCCGCATTGCTCGGGCTTGGCATCAACCAGGGTGCGTACACATCCGAAGTCGTGCGCGCGGGTCTCCTTTCCGTCGATACCGGCCAGTACGAAGCCGCCAAGTCCATCGGCATGCCGAGGTTGCAGGCGCTGCGCCGCATCATCCTGCCGCAGGCCATGCGCGTGATCGTGCCGCCTATCGGCAATGAACTGATCGGCATGGCGAAACTCACGTCGCTTGCAAGCGTGATCCAGTACGCCGAGATGCTGCACAACGCCGAGAATATCTATTACGCGAACGCCCGCGTGATCGAATTGCTGATGGTCGCGGGCGTCTGGTATCTCGTGATCGTCACCGTGCTTTCCATGCTGCAGTCACGCGTCGAAGTCCGCTTTGCACGCGGCGCGGGCCGCGCGTCGGCGAAGCGATGACGCAAGAGAACACGGGAATGAATACAGCCATGAACCCATTAGTCAAAGCCGTCGATCTACGCAAGTCCTATGGCGAATTTCAGGCGCTGCAGGGCGTTCACCTCGACGTCGAGAAAGGCGAGGTGCTTTGCATCATCGGGCCATCGGGCTCGGGCAAAAGCACGTTCCTGCGCTGTATCAACCAGCTCGAAACCATCAGCGGCGGCGCGTTGTGGGTGAACGGAGAACTGGTCGGATACCGTCGCGTGGAGAACAAGCTTTACCCGCTTTCAGAAAAACAGATGGCGCGGCAACGGCTCGCGACCGGCATGGTGTTTCAGCGCTTCAACCTGTTCCCCCATATGACCGCGCTGGAAAACGTGATCGAGGGGCCGGTGCAGGTGCTGAAGAAGAAAAAATCCGAAGCGGTGGAAGAGGCACGGGCGTTGCTTGGGCGCGTCGGCCTCGGCCACAAGTGCGATGCCTTCCCGGTGGAGTTGTCGGGCGGCCAGCAGCAGCGCGTCGCCATAGCACGCGCCCTGGCGATGCATCCGCAGCTCATGCTCTTCGATGAACCCACCTCCGCGCTCGACCCTGAACTCGTCGGCGAAGTGCTGAGCGTGATGCGCGATCTCGCGAGGAGCGGCATGACGATGATCGTGGTCACGCACGAACTCGGCTTCGCCCGCGAAGTGGCGAACCGCGTTGTCTTCATGGATCAAGGCAAGATCGTGGAAACCGGCACCCCCGAACAAGTGTTGTCTCAACCGCATCAGCAGCGTACGCAGGACTTCATATCGGCCGTGCTGTCCTGATTTTTTACGGCGTAACCGTATTGCCCATCAACCTCTAGCTCAGGCGACTACTCATGATCGACTCCTTGTTCCGGCGCACCCTTGGCGGTTTTTTAGTTGGGGCCGTGATGCTGAGTGCATCGTTTGCACACGCCCAAACGCCCGTTGGCGGCAAAGGAACGCTTACGGCTGCCATCGTGCCGAACTATCCGCCGTTCGAATACAAGGACCCCGCCACCGACGAACTCACCGGCTTCGACGTCGATCTCGGCAATGCGCTCGCTGCGAAGATGGGCGTCAAGCTGAAGTGGGAAGAAACCAGTTTCGACCAGATGATGAGCGCGCTGACCACGCATCGTGTGGACGTGATCTTGTCGGGCATGACCGACTTGCCGCCGCGTCGAGAATCCGTGAACTTCCTCGATTACATCAAGACCGGTCCGCAGTTCTACACGCTGAAAGCACGCGGCGGCGAATACGCGCAGATCGAAGCAGTCTGCGGCAAACGCGTGGGGTCGAGCCGGCGTACATCGTTTCCCGACGACACCAAGACATGGAGCGACGAGCATTGCGTAAAGGCCGGCAAGCCTGCAATCGTGGTCGTAGGCACGGACGGTTCCGCCGACGCCCGCCTGCAATTGCGTCAGGGCCGGCTCGACGCGGCTGTGCAAGGCGGGGAGACCTTGCCGTATCAGAACACGCTGGAAAAGGATGCGTACGCGCCGATTGGACAGTCCTTCCTTTCGCAGTACACGGCCATCGGCATGGCGAAGGACAACACCGCGTTGAGCGACGCCATGAAGCAAGCGTTCGGAAAGCTCCTCGCCGACGGCACCTACAAGAAGATCCTGACGAAATGGGGCCTGCAGGAGCATGCGGTATCGAAGGTCGTGATCAACTCGCAGGAATAAGCCCGCACGGAAAAACGAAGTGGCTGGGCGAATTCTTCGAAATTGGCCCTGTTTCCGCAGGCGGTTTTTAGCGCATCATTGCGTGTTGGCATCGGGGATTGCTTCCGGAGCCGATCAAGCCGCCAAGGATACAGGAGCCTGAATGTATATCCCCGCCCACTTTGCCGAAACTCGCGCTGACGAGCTTCATCGGCTGATGAACGAATACCCGCTTGCCGCGCTCGTCACCCACGGCCCGGACGGACTCGATGCGAATCATGTGCCCTTCGAACTGGATGCATCGGCGGGGAGTCATGGCATTCTGCGAGCGCACGTCGCGCGGGCGAATCCGGTCTGGAAAGAAGTGGTGGACGGCACCGAGGTGCTCGTGATCTTTCGCGGACCCGAGCACTACATTTCGCCGAACTGGTACCCGAGCAAGCACGAGGCGCATCGGCAAGTGCCGACGTGGAACTATCAGGCAGTCCATGCGCATGGAAAGATCACGATCCGCGATGACGAAAAATTCCTGCGCGGACTCGTTGGGCGGCTCACGAAAGTGCATGAAGCCGGCGAGGAGAAGCCCTGGAAAATGGGCGATTCAACCCGCGAATATATCGATTCGATGCTGGCGGCCATCGTCGGCATCGAGATCGAGATCACGCGGCTGGTCGGGAAATCGAAGCTCGGCCAGAACAAGGAGCGACGCGACCTTCAGGGCGCAATAGACGGTTTGCGTGCCAACGGCGAACAGCCGCTTGCCGACGTAATGTCCATAGCGCTCGCCGCCAAACCGGAGTGACAAAACGGGCGTTGCCTGAAGCCACGCCCGTTGTTCAATCAAGCCTCGATCAACGCTCGACCTGACGATTCCAGCGCGCGTCCCACTGCGGACGATTCGCGTTGATCACATCCCAGTCCACCGTGTTGACCTTCTTTACGAGGTCATCGAGATTGCCGAGTTGCTGTTGCATGGCGTCGGTCATCTTCGCCTGACGGTTCGTCGGAATCTGGCGACCGGCGCTCGCCGCCTTCGTTTGCGCCGATGCCGAGATCATGAACGCCGCAAGTTTCTGCGCCAGTTCCGGGTCGGGATTATTCGCGACGACGCATTCATCCACGAGCAGGAGCACCGGTCCTTCCTTCGGATTCACGTAGGCAACGGGAATGCCCTTCGTCTGCAGATCGCCGGCGGCCGTTGGGGTCAGCGGGAACAATCCGGCCTGACCCGTTTGCACCATCTCCGAGATCTTCGCCGAGTTCGGAATGTACTCGATCACGTTCTTGCCTACCGTGCTCTGCCACTTCGTGAAGCCCGGTTCGACGTTCTTTTCCGTGCCGCCTTCAAGGCGGTTGATCATCAGGAAACCATGCAGGCCGAACGTGCTGCTCGATGCCGACTGGAAGACCACCTTGTCCTTGTATTTTGGATCGGCGAAGTCCATCCAGGAGGTCGGCGGTGCCCAGCCTTTTTCCTTGAACAACTTCGTGTTGTATGCGATGCCAGTCATGCCGAGCTGCACGCCTGCGCCGATGTCGTCCTTCATGCGTGCGAAGGGGTAGAGTTGCTGGAGCTCGGGACCTGCCGCCATTTTCTGGCATACACCCATGCTGACAGCGCGGGCCATGACGCCATCGTCAAGGAACACTACGTGGATCTGCGGTTTTGCTTTATTTGCCAACAGCTTCGCCAGGATGTCCGAGGACGTGCCCGGGACTACGACTACCTTGACGTTGTTGGCCTTTTCGAAGTCAGGGAGCACCTCGCTGGTGTAGGCCTTTTCCATCGGGCCACCGTTCATTCCTATGTATATGGTCTTGGTTTCTGCGTGGGCGGGGATCGAGGCCAAAAGGCCCGCAGCACAGAGGGCGCTCGTGAGACTCGCTAGGGATTTTTTCATTGGAGTTGCTCCTTGGTAACAGGGTCTTTTCGTCGTTTTGTTGTTGGGGGTTTGCTTTTGCTTTAGCGGGTGGTTCTTTGCCGGGTTGATGCTTTTTGCGCCCGCGCGCATCTCGCTCTAACTGTTCTTTTTCGCACTGTTAGCCACTGTCCGTGGCGGCACTTCATTTCTTTTTCCAACGGCGAAAAAGAAACGAAGCAAAGAAAACGCCTCTCCACCGATGGCTCATAAGTGTCCCGAGCGTGCACATTTATCTGTTTGGTACTTCAGAAGAACGCTCTACGCCGCAATCAAGAGCACTTGAAACCCTCCCCCTCCGTCAACAGCAACCCACACGCTTCGCCACCAGTGTGGGAATCCGTTAACCAGGAAAACCACCCCTCACGCGCCGTGCGAACTATCAGTCAAGCAGCCGCTACTCCCGACCATCTCTTGATCGAGAAACCATCTATCGGTGTGCTCGTCTTTCCGTCTATCACCAAGTCCGCCAGGACTTCACCTACCCCCGGCGCAAGCAAAAAGCCACCGCCCGAAAAGCCGAAAGCGTGGAGCAGCTTTGGCGTCGTTTGGCTAGGGCCAATCACGGGGTTGTCATCGGGTGTGCTGCCTTCAACGCCAGTCCAGGTTCGCAACAGCAAGGCGTTTTTAAGTCTCGGCAATAGCTCACATGCCGCTCTCATTACTGTGCGTGTGGTCTCGGTCAGCGGTTGTGCATATTCTCCATCACCCAAACCGCGGCCGCCGCCAATCACCACGTTTCCTCGCGATACCTGACGCGCGTAGATTCCGCCGCCATACACGCCCAGATTGTGATCGATGAAATACGGCATCGGCTCCGTCACCCACATGTTCGGATAGATCGGCTCCATCGGAATGGACTCACCGAAGAAACCCGCTACGGTGTTGCCCCACGCACCCGCCGAATTGATCAGCCAGTCAGCTCGCGCCTCAATCGTCACACCCGAATCATGGCGCGCCTGGATCACAAACTGCTCACCATCTCGCGTGATTTGCGTCACCGCCGTCTGCTCGCGGACATCGGCGCCAGCCACGCGCGCAGCGCGCGCAAACGCAGGCGATACGATTCGCGGATTCGCATGACCATCGCCAGGACATAACGAACCGCCCAACGCCGCCGGGCCTAGCCACGGGTAGCGCCGGCGAAACGACGGACCACTCATCACCTGCAGGTCAAGACCATATGGATTTGCGACCTGCGCGTATGCTTCGAGCGCCGCAAGGTCCGCTTCACTGCGCGCGAGGCGCAAATGGCCCGATATCACAAACTCGCCATCCGTTCCGATCAACTCCGGCAACCTGTCCCAGATCGCCCGCGCACGCACGGCAAGCGGCAATTGCACTGCGGAACGCCCTTGCCGGCGAACACCGCCATAGTTCACACCGCTCGCCTGCGCACCGCAATAGCGGCGCTCGAACAAGCCGACCTTCAAGCCGCGCTTGGCAAGCATCAGCGCCGCCGATGAACCAACCAGTCCGCCGCCCACCACCATCACGTCGAAGCGCAAGGTTTCATTCATCGCGGGCGTGCTCCGGGATCGAGGAAAGATCGTCTGCGCCGTTCATGTCCGCCATCAACGCAATCGATAAAGGCACCGGCTTGATCGGTGCCTGTCCCCGCAAACGACCAACATCGGCAATGCTCTTGCCCGTCTCCGCACTCAACAACTCGGCAGCAGCCGCGCCGCACATGCGACCCTGGCATCGGCCCATGCCGACGCGCGTGAGCGCCTTCAGCCGGTTGATCTCGCTTGCTTCACCATCACGGATGCATCGGCGTAACGTGCCCGCGGTCACTTCCTCACAACGGCATACGGTCATGTCGTCCGGCCATGCCGATGCACAGTCCGAGGGCGGCGCAAATGCCTGCTCCAGCCCCACGCGAAACCGAGCGATGGTCGAAAGTTGCCGGTCGAGTTTCGATGCCTCTCCGATGTCCGCAGCAGGATGCTTGAGGTCTTCGAGCATCGCCAATGCAGCGCGTCGCCCGGCCAGTTCAGCCGCGTCCGCGCCGGCTATACCTGCGCCATCGCCCGCCAGATAAACACCCGCTACGGAGCTGCGGCCGGCGGTATCGCGCTCCGGTAACCATGCGCGATTGAGCGCATCGAAACTGAAGCGGCAAGCGGCAAGATCAGCGAGCTGCGTCTCGGACCGCAAGCCGTATCCAAAGCCGATTGCGTCGCACGGGATGGTCATTTCACGCGCGCCGTCGCTGAAGGTGATGCCCTGAACGGCGCCATGTCCGTCAGCGCGCACGATGCGCACACCGCGCTCGATGCGAACGCCATGCGCCGCCAGCCAGCCGACGTAATACAAACCTTTCGCAAACGTAGATGGCTGCTTCAGCAAGCGCGGCGTCGCGGCGAATTGTTTGGAGAATGGATTGGTGTCGAGTATTGCTTCGACCTGCGCGCCCGCTTTCGCGTACTGATATGCGACAAGATAAAGCAGCGGCCCGGTTCCCGCGAACACGACCCGCCGTCCGATCGAGCAGCCTTGCGCCTTCAACGCAATCTGCGATGCGCCCAGCGTATATACACCCGGCAAGGTCCATCCGGGGAACGGCAGGATGCGATCCGTTGCGCCCGTCGCGATAAGCAGATGCGAATACGGCACCGTGCGCTGACGCCCCGCATGGAAGGTATCGAGTTGCCCCGCCCCGCATCCCCAGACGAGCGTATCCGGCCGGTAATCCAGCTGCGACACCAGGTTTGCCATCGTCGAATGTACGGCGTCGGCCTTGCGCGCCTCCATGCCATATAGCGCGCTTTTGGCGCGGGCGAAGCCAGCATCGGCCGGCGGCTGCCGATAAATCTGACCACCGGCACGCGCCGCTTCGTCGATGACAACCGGCCTCAAGCCCGCCGCCACCAGTGTCTCGGCCGCGCGCACGCCCGCAGGACCTGCGCCGACAATCACGATGTGCTTTTGATCGCTCATGCTTCAATGGGCCGCGTCTGAATACGCATGCCGTCCTTGATGATCGTTGAACATGCCCTGATCCGCGTGCCATCTTCCAGTTGCACCCAGCAGTCCTGGCACGCGCCCATCAGGCAAAATCCCGCACGCGGTTCGCCGCTGAATTCGGTGTTGCGCACGCGCCGCGTGGTCAGCAGGATGGCGCTCAGCACCGTATCGCCGGTCAACGCAGTTGCAGATGTACCATCCAGTACAAAATTCACGGCCTTGCGATGTGTCTCCGTCAATCGAACGAATTGCGGCTGTGGGTCTTGTGTCATGGGCTCGAATCAATGCGTTCCGATCAGGATGCGGTTCAGTCCGTACACGCGATCGAGCAGGATCATCGCGCCCGCGGTGATGAAGATCACGAGCGCGGAAACCGACGCCATCATCGGGTCGATCGATTCCGTCGCGTACATGTACATGCGCACGGGCAGCGTGACCGTCTGCGGCGATGTGACGAAGATCGACATGGTCAGCTCATCGAAGCTGTTGATGAACGCCAGCAGCCAGCCGCCTGTGATGCCGGGCAGAATCATCGGCAACGTGATACGGCGAAACGAGGTCCAGCGGTCAGCCCCAAGCGACTGCGCCGCATGTTCGATACTGCGATCCATGCCACTGACAGACGCCAGCACGAGCCGCATCACGAACGGCGTGATGATGATCATGTGCGCCGCGACGAGCCACGGAAACGATCCGGTCGCGCCGATCATCGCGAAGAATCGCAGGAACGCGATGCCGAGCACGAGGCTCGGAATCACCAGCGGCGAGAGGAACAGGCCGTTGAGAAATTCGCGCCCGGGGAAGCGTTCACGCCCTATAGCGAGCGCCGCGGGCAAGGCGAGCGCGAGCGACAATGTAGCCGATGAAAACGCCAGCTTGATGCTGTTCGCAAACGCCGAGATGAAATCCGGATAGTCGAGGATCGCGCGGAACCAGCGCAGCGACAAACCGTGCGTGGGGAGCGTCAGCGTCTGCTCCGGCGTGAACGCGACGAGCACCACGATCACGAGCGGCGCAAGCACGAACAGGATCACGAGCGTGTGGAAGCTCAGTGCAATGAGGCCGTTCTTTCGCATGGCGGCGGCCTCCTTAGCCGAGGCTTCTGGAGTAACGCCGCTCCAGAACCCTGTAATACGTGATCATGATGATGAGGTTCGCGATCAGCAGCAAAATGGCAATGGTCGCGCCGAGCGGCCAGTTGAGCGAACCAAGGAATTCATCGTATACCGCGGTCGCCGCGACTTTCAGACGGCGTCCACCGAGCAGACCCGGAATCGCAAACGCGCTCGCCGACAACCCGAACACCATCAGGCTGCCCGAGAGAATGCCGGGCGCAACTTGCGGCAACACGATCCGTCGCAAGGTCGTAGCCGGCGATGCCATCAGTGAGAGCGCCGCGTTCTCGACTTGCGGGTCGAGCTTCTGCAATGACGTCCACACAGGGATCACCATGAACGGCAACATCACATGCACGAGTGCAATGACGATCGCGAACGTCGTGTATTCGAGCTTGTACGGACCCATGCCGAACAGTCCGAAGAACTGGTTCACAATGCCGCCCGTATTCAGCAACATGCTCCAGCCGAACGCGCGCACGACCACCGAAACGAGCAAGGGCGCAAGGATCACGAGCAGGAACATCGAACGCCACGGATCGCGCATCCTGTACAACACGTACGCTTCGGGCGCACCAATCGCAACGCACAGCAAGGTGGTCAGGATCGCGATGCCGAAGGTCCGGGCGAAGATGATCTGGTAGTAGCTGTCCGTCAGCACTTCGGCGTAATTGCCGAACTGGAACGCGGCGATGGGACCGCTCGCCGGATCGAACTTGTAGAAGGTCAGGACAACCGTCATTGCGAGCGGCGTGAGCACGAGCACCGCGAACAAGATGAACGCGGGCAAGCTCATCAGCCACGGCGGCACGAACGCATGCCACGGCGCGCGAGGTTTGTTCGACGAGTCCGGAGAAGATCTATTCGTGGATTCGAGCATGCTAGCCATGGTTCGCTTCCTGAATCACACGCACGGAATCTCGATGCCAGTCGATACCCACCGCCTCACCCTCGGCCACCGGTTCCGTGCCTTCGTTCTGGCTGCAAACGAGGACTTCGCCGAGCGCGGTGTCGACGCGATACAACCACTGGCTGCCCAAGAAGAACCGGCTCGTGACAGTCGCCGACAACCGTCCCGTTCCCACCTTGCACAAGTGCAATTTCTCGGGGCGAATGCATAAGGTCACCGTGTCGCCTTCGCGCCAGACGGTGCCTGCGTCGATGCAAGCAATGCCGGTCAGGTCATGCCCGAGGTCCACATGCACCTCGTTGGGACGCGCCTCGGTCACCTTGCCCGCAAGCATGTTCGCCTTGCCGATGAACTGCGACACAAATCGATTCTCGGGCCGCTCATAAGCACGATACGGCGAGTCCACCTGCGTCACACGCCCTGCTTCCATCACGACCACGCGGTCACTGATGGACAACGCCTCGGACTGATCGTGCGTGACCATCACGGTCGTCGTGCCGACCTTGCGCTGGATGGTGCGTAATTCGAACTGCATCTCCTCGCGCAACTTGGCGTCGAGGTTGGACATGGGTTCATCGAGCAACAGAACCGGCGGCTTGATCACGAGCGCACGTGCGATTGCCACGCGTTGGCGCTGGCCGCCCGAGAGTTCACGCGGATAACGCGCGGCGAACGCATCGAGCCGCACGAGCGAAAGCGCTTCGCGAATCCGCTCCGCACATTCGGCCTTGCCGATGCCGCGCATCTCCAGACCGAAGCCCACGTTCTGCGTCACCGTCATGTGTGGAAACAGCGCGTAGCTTTGAAACACCACGCCGAGGCCGCGCTTGTTCGGGCGGACATTCGTGATGTCCTTGCCATCGAGCGAAATACGGCCCTGCGTGACATCGATAAAACCCGCGATCATCTGCAGCGTCGTGGTCTTGCCGCAGCCCGATGGTCCAAGCAGCGAGACGAACTCGCCCTTTTCGACCGAGAGGCTCACGTCGCTGACGGCGTGCAGGTCGCCGTAGGCTTTTGTCAGTTTGTCCAGCACGAGAAACGACACGGTGGCCTCCAGGGTCTTCCGGAAAACAGTTGGGCAATCAGACAGGCGATGCGAACCGCTTGAAAAGCCGCTTTAAAAATGGCTCTTCACAGCGAAACGCGATGGAACACACGCGGAGGTCCGCCGCCTGGTTGGGCGTGCCGCGGTTGGCACGCTTCGGGCGGCAGGGTCGACGCCGGGGTATGGCGTCTTGTCTTTCTTTTATTGACTACACGTCGAACTTGACGCCTTGTGCAAGCGGCAATTCGCGGCTGTAGTTGATCGTGTTGGTCGCGCGGCGCATGTAGCCCTTCCACGCATCGGAGCCCGATTCGCGGCCGCCGCCGGTTTCCTTTTCACCGCCGAACGCGCCGCCAATTTCCGCGCCGCTCGTGCCGATGTTCACGTTCACAATGCCGCAATCGCTGCCCGCCGCCGACATGAATTGCTCCGCTTCACGGATGTCGTTGGTGAAGATCGCCGACGACAAACCTTGCGGCACGCCATTCTGCAATTGCAGTGCATCGGCGAAATCGTCGTAGGTCAGGACGTAGAGGATCGGCGCGAAGGTCTCGCGTTCGACCACGGCCGTTTGCGCCGGCATGCGCACGAACGCGGGACGCACGTAATACGCTTCGGCATGACCGCCGATTTCCACGCGTTCGCCGCCCTTCACGTCGCCGCCTTGCTCGCGTGCATCGCGCAGCGCTTTTTGCATGGCATCGAATGCGGCGCGATCAACCAGCGGACCGACCAGCGTATCGCTTTCAAGCGGACTGCCCACTTTCACCGATGCAAACGCTTTTTCCAGACGCGGCAACAGCTTGTCGACTACGCTGCTGTGAACCACGAGACGGCGCAGCGTCGTGCAACGCTGACCTGCCGTGCCGACCGCCGAGAACGTCACGCCGCGCACGACGAGATCCAGGTCGGCGCTGGGCGCCACGATCACTGCGTTATTGCCGCCGAGTTCCAGAATGCTGCGGCCAAGGCGCTTCGCCAGCACTTGCGCGACTTCCATGCCCATGCGCACGCTGCCGGTGGCGCTGACGAGCGGCACCTTGGTGGATTCCGTCAGCGTCTGGCCGATATCGCGTTCGCCGAGCAGCAACTGACTCAGGCCTTCGGGCGCGACGCCGGGATGGGTTTTATCGAATTCGCGCAGCGCTTCTTCGAACAGCGCGTGACACGCGATGGCCGTCAAGGGCGTTTTCTCCGAAGGCTTCCACACGACCGAATCGCCGCAGACGATTGCCAGCGCCGTGTTCCACGACCACACGGCAACCGGGAAATTGAATGCCGAGATCACGCCGACCACGCCAAGCGGATGCCACGTTTCCATCATTCGATGCCCGGGACGCTCGGACGCGATGGTCAGGCCGTAAAGCTGGCGCGAGAGACCGACTGCGAAGTCGCAGATGTCGATCATTTCCTGCACTTCGCCCAGGCCTTCGGAGGTGATCTTGCCGGCTTCCAGCGTCACCAGGCTGCCAAGCGCGGCCTTGTGCTCACGCAACACGTTACCGAACTCGTGCGCGTGTTCGGTAACGTGTTGCGTGAGC
>NZ_JBSIPA010000177.1:0-12151 GCF_053574605.1 Caballeronia sp. M23-90
TTGAGGCGGCGCTGCACGAGCGCGAGCCCGAAGTCCGCCACGATGGCAAGGCCGCCGACAATCAACGCCCCGGCGATCAACTGGCGCGAATCCGATTGCGAAATGCCGCGGCTGATCAGCCGGCCGAGGCCGCCCGCGCCTATGTAAGTGGCGATCGCCGCAATCCCGATGTTGATTACGACCGCCATGCGGATGCCCGCCATGATGATCGGCATCGCGATCGGCATTTCGACTTTGAAGAGGCGCTGACGCGTGGTCATGCCCATGCCGTTCGCGGCTTCGCGCAACGCCGGATCGAGGTTGCGGATCGCGGCGTAGGTGTTGCGCACGATCGGCAATTGCGAATACAGGAAAAGTGCGATCACGGCGGGCAGGAAACCAATGCCTTGCCCGATCATCGACAACACCGGGATCAGCAGGCCGAACAGCGCCACCGATGGAATCGTCATCAGGATTGCGGCGACATACAAGACCACCTTGGCGCTGCGTTCATGCGCGCTGATCGCGACGCCGAGCGGCACGCCCGTGAGGATGGCGCAGCCCACGCCGACCGCCACCAGTTCAAGATGCTCGACGAGCATGCGAAGAATCGACGGGCCGTTGTTCCAGATAAAAACGAGCGTTTCCAAACGGCCTCCGGTGTTTTCATCGACGATGAAGATGGGTCGGATTCGTGGCTACCGATGCACTGTAGCGACTCAAAAACCCGGGCAGCGCCACGTTTTCGACAACAACTGTCACCGGCGCGACGGGTAAGGGTTTTCCGTCATGGATTCGCCTGGCGGATTGCATCGTCCGGAAGACGCGGCAGCGCTTTGGAGAGCGCGGGCCGGATGTTGTGATCGAGCACCCGCCGGGTGAGCGCGATCAACTCGCGGGCGAACTCGTCCCATTCACCTTCGCGATGCAGCAAGAAGAATCCGCGCCGCCCGAGTTCGCCTGGTGGCAGCGGCAGCACGGCAACCTCCGGCAGATAATGGCGCGCCTGCCAGAGGCACAACGGCGTGGAGATGGCAAAGCCCAGCCGCGCGGCGACGAGGCTCAGCAATGGATCGGTGGCATCGAATTCATACCGGCGCGGACTTTCGATACCCAGGTGCCGTGCGAAGCGCTCCACTTGCTGGCCGATGACAGAATGCGCGGTGTACCGGATCAACGGCAACTCGCCGGCAAGCGTACGCCAGTCCAGGTCTGGCTGATCTTCCAAGTGACGACGCGCCACCACCGCCACGAAGGCCTCCGAGAACAGCGGCTTTTCCACGATGCGCGCGTCCGTCACGACCGTCTCCGTGCACACCGAGAGGTCGATTTCACGCTCATGGAGTTGGCGCGTGAGCCCTGGCGTCAGCCCGGACCACAATGCGATCTGCCGTGCGGAGCCCGACAACCCACGAATCAGTTCGGCGCCCACGGTGGCTGCAAACGAATCGACACAGCCGAGCCGGACCGGCAACTGGCCGCCATCGGCGGCATCGCCGAACGTGGCGGCGACACGCTGTGCATGCTCGAGCAGCGGCCCGGCGAGTTCGAGCAGCGTGCGGCCGGCCATGTTCGGGCGCGGCGGACGGCTGTCACGGTCGAAGAGACTCGCGCCATGCTCCCGCTCGAGCGCCGCCACGGCCTGGCTGACCGCACTCTGGCTCACGCCGAGCTGCCTTGCCGCCAATGTCATGGACCCGAGGTTGCAGACGGCGACGAACGCCTGCAGCGCGCGCAGGTCGATTGGCAACTGACTTCGTCGGATCGGCATGATGGTCTTGCCCCAGTGCAAGGATTGCAGCGTGCCGGGCGCGTTGCCGACTTCGACTGACATCAGAAACACCACCCGTTAGCATCAATTTAACTTATACAAAAATGCGCCGGGGATTTGCTTCGTAACATCGTGCGTATTCCACATCCCACACTCCACATTCCATGGTTGATCATGAAACACTATGACTTCATCGTGATCGGCGCCGGTGTTATCGGCAGCTCGGTTGCGCATCATCTCGCGGCGCTTGGAGCGAAGAGCGTGCTGGTCATCGATCGCGGACTGATCGGCGAAGGCACGACTTCCCAATCGTCCGGGCTGCTGCGCACGCACTACTCCGTGCGGCAGAACGTGGAACTCGCGCGTTCGTCGTGGTGGGCGTTCAATAATTTCGCGGAGTATGTGGGCGACGAAGAAGCGTCGTGCGGACTCGTCAAGAGCGGCTATATGATCGTCTCGCCTGAGGGAGACAAGCTCGATGCGCTGCGGTCGTCGCTCGAGGCGCAGCGCGAAATGGGTATCGAAGTGCGCATGCCGTCGCAAGAGGAAGCGCGCGAACTGATGCCGATTGCGCAATTCGATGACGCCGCGCTGATCGGCTACGAGCCGGAAGCGGGTTTCGCCGATGCATATCTGGTCGCGACCGCCTTTGCGCGCTCAGCGCGGCGGCACGGCGTGACAGTCAAGGAAGGCGTGAACGTCACCGGTTTGCTGCTTGATGAGCATGAAGGCCGCCGCGTCGTGGGCGTGAAGACCACTGCGGGCGATTTCGGTTGCGGCACGCTGATCAGCACGCAGAACATCTGGACCCCGGAACTGGAACGATGGACCGGCGTGACGCTGCCGGTCAAACCCGAGCGTCACACGGTGCTCGCGCTTGAATGCAACGAAGCGCCCTATACGTTCACAATGCCTGCCTTCAAGGATCTCGGCTCGCTCGGCATGCTGTATTACCGCAGTTATGGCGGCAAGCAGATGCTGGTGTCCGAAGGCGTGGTCGGGGAAACATTGAACTCGCCCGAAACCGAGCAGGGCGATGTCTCGCTCGATTACGTGGGCGAAGTGGGCGAGCAGGTCGCCGAACGCTTTCCGGCCTACGAGACCGCCGGACTCGCGTCATCATGGACCGGCGTGTACGACGTCACGCCTGACTGGAACCCGGTGCTCGGACCCATTGGCGATATAGAAGGACTGGTGGCCGGTTTCGGGTTTTCCGGCCACGGGTTCAAGTTGTCTCCGGGTATCGGCAAGATCCTGGCGCAATATGCGCTCGGACTTCCCACCGATGTGTCTCTCGCGCCGTACGCACTCGAACGATTTGCAAGCGGCGCGCTGCTGGTCGGGAAATATGGATCGGGCGCTGTGTCCTGAAGTGCTCCCGGTCACGCCGGGTAAAAGAGCCGGATACGCGCGCATCGCGCTCAGCTCATCCGGCTCTCATCGAGCGTGAATACGGCGACCGTCGATTTCAGATGCGCGGCCTGATCCGCCATCGCACTGGCCGCTGCAGCAGCTTGTTCAACGAGCGCCGCGTTTTGTTGCGTGACTCTGTCCATTTGCGCGACCGCGAGGTTGACCTGCTCGATACCCGTGCTCTGCTCGTTCGACGCAGCCGAGATCTCGCTCATCATGCTCGTCACGCGCTGAACGGAATGCATGACTTCAGCCATCGTCTCGCCGGCACGCTCGGCGATCTGCGCGCCGCTGTTGACACGCGCCGTCGAACTGTCGATCAGCTCCTTGATCTCCTTCGCCGACAACGCGCTGCGCTGCGCCAGTGAACGAACTTCGCCGGCCACCACGGCGAAACCCCGCCCTTCCTCGCCGGCACGCGCCGCTTCCACGGCCGCATTCAGTGCAAGAATATTCGTCTGGAATGCAATGCCCTCGATCACAGCGATGATGTCCATCATCCGCTTCGAACCCGCGGCAAGATCGCGCATGGTTTCGACTACGCCATCGACCAGTTCGCCCCCCTTCGCCGATACTTCCGATGCAGTGCGCGCAAGCCCGCTTGCCTGCTGCGCGTTTTCGGCATTTTGACGCACGGTCGACGTCAGCTCTTCCATGCTCGACGCCGTTTCCTGCAGCGACGCTGCCTGCTCTTCCGTGCGTTGTGAGAGGTCTGTATTGCCCTGCGCGATCTCACGCGAGGCAAGCAAGATCGATTCACTCGATGTCCGGATTCCGCCAACTATGTCCGCCAGCTTGCCGCTCATGTTTGCGAGGCTATGAAGCATGCTGTCGTTGTCGCCCGGGCGAATCGACACGGTGCCGGCGAGATCGCCCGCCGCAATACGGTTTGCAACTTCGACTGCGTAGCCCGGCTCGCCGCCGAGCTGCGCTGCAAGACGCCGTGCGATCACGACCGCAAGGACGCCGCCTGTCGCGATCGAACCGAAGACCAGCGCGATCATGATCCAGCGCATCGATTCGAATTCATCGGCGGAACGACGTTGCGCGTCTACAGCCAGTGCGCGTTTCTGGTCGCCGAGATTCATCATCGAGTCTCGTAGCCGTTCGCTTGCGCCGATCGCCTGGCGAACAAGCTCTGCGTGATCCATGCCCGCGGGCATGGGCCGCGCGCCGACTTCCATTTGCACGATCGATTCCCAATCGGCGGCACGCGCGGCGATTTGTTCGTAGAGCGCTTGACCGTCGTGCGCGGTGATCGTGGCGCGTGCCTGATCGAGCGCGCGGTGCATGTTCGCGAGCGACTCGCGAATTCCCGCTTTCAGCTTTTCGCGGCCGGCGTTGTCCGCGAAACTCAGGTTGGCGGCCGCAAGGTCGGTGTTCAACTTGTTGCGCGTGGCCTCGCCGAGGTAATAGATACCGTCGAGATGCTGAGCGCCGATTTCGGAGGCAATGCCATGCATCTTGGCAAGCGCCACGATCCCCGTGCCTCCCAGGCACGCGCCGAACATGATCAAAAACGCAAACGACAGCAGCAGCTTGCTTAATACAGACAGCCGGTCAAACCGATTCATTTAGGCATCCTTGCGCGAATTTCCGCCGACGGATTCGACGAACGTGCTCGCTTAACGACGCCTGGTCAGCACTTCTTAAAAACGAATCCGCGGTATATGAAATTGAGCATGGTTTTGAATCGGTCAACGCTGGAAGTAGATTGCGATGTAGCCGGGATTGCCGTTCGTCGCACCACTAGAGGGAATGCCTTGCTCGACAAGAAGCGTTTGCCTCGTTGCATTCTGGTAAATCTTCAGATGAATCACTTGTGGATTGCCGGCTTGGCTTGCATCGAGATAACCGGCGTCCGAAAGCATCAATGCAGCTTGCGAGGCCGTGAACCCTTGATCGACGATGCTCACGGTGGTGGACGGATTACCGTTGAAGACGTTGTCGGTAAAGCTCCCGTCCGCGGCAACGATCAGCGTGGACGACGGCGACGGACTGCCTTCCGCCTTTGCACCGCAATTTTCCCAGCCATCGAACGTCGCGGCGTTAGATACCAGCGCGGTCCAGGTCGCGGCGGGCGTCGTCGATACCGTCCAGGTGCCATCGAGAAGCACCGCGACGCTCTTGATGTTCACACCGGCATTGACGCCTGTCACGGTGCCGATGCTATTCGTTGGCGCCGAGACGCACGCAATCCCTGCGCCGGTCACGCCGCTTTGAAAGTGGCTGGATACGAGCGGGGAATTGCCTGCCGCAAGCAGCGGTGCCGCGACAGGACTCACGATCATCGCGTTCGCAGTCGTAGTCGCCGCAATGAACGACAACGACTGCGGCGCGACGCTGCCAAGCGTCAGGCTGTTTTGATACGCGGTCGCAACCGGTGAGACCGGGCCCGGTGCGGTCGATGGTGCATTGTCCGAGCCGCCTCCGCCGCAGGCGGTGAGCGTCACTATCGCCAATGCGAGCCATCCGGCCGCCGCGCATTTCATAGACTTCACGGCTGCGGCAACAACGTGGGTGAAACGCTCGCGGCGTTTGCGACAAAGACATTGTCGGCGTCCGCCTGCAACAAGTATCCCTTGCTCACGAGCGCATTGGCTGCTGCCGCCACGGCCGCCTGATACTTCGACCGGCTGGCGCCGTAAAGCGTTGCCAAGGTAGCGCGCGAATCCATGCCGCCCGCTTGCGCTGCAGCGTTCACGGCCAACGGAATTGCCGCGCCGTTCGAGATGCAGCCGTCGCCTATGGCATGCCCCACTCCCCGATAATTCCATCCGGTATAAGTCGCAAGCGGCACGCTGACGTCGGGCACCAGGACGCCCGTTGTCTCGTTGCCGTTGGCATCGACCTTCGGTACGAGGATGGTGTATTGCTGCGCGGTGTTGACCACCGGCACGGCGTTACTGTAGTCGGTCACGAAGAGCTGGTTATATTCACCGTTGAACGTCAGTTGCAATGCAACTGGCGCAGCTGCCGTCCCGCTCGGTACGCTCACGTTGGTGAGACTCGGGAAGCCGGTCGCGGTTTGCGTCGGCGCAACGAGGGTGCCCGATGCCACCGTCGGATACTGCGACGCAGGCGGCTCCGTGCCGTTGGCGACCCAGTTCACGAGAGCGGGAATCAGCGCCCGTTCGACCGGCGTTTCCTCGACCGGCGAGCCCGGCAACTGGCACTGGCTGCCCGCGGCTGGAATGACGAGGTTGCCCGTCGTCACGCCGTTACCACCGCCGTGCTGCGTGCCTGGGACAAGGTAATAACGAACGTTGGGAGGCAACTGGATGTCGTTGCCGCGCCCGTCGGTGACCACGAGCGAAGCGGCGCCGCCCCACCATTCGAACGCGCCATCGAGTTGCATGATCTTCGGGCAGGTATTGGTCTGCGTGCATTGCTTGAGCAGGCCATCCGTCATGCCGCTGACAGGATCCGTGAGCGTGGCGTAAGTGAACGGGAACTGGAAGCCCGGCATGAAGTGATCTTCGTGCTGCTTGGACCAGCGGCCGGGCTGCGCAAATGCAGCGTTGGTCCAGGTGCGCCGGGCAGCAGAAATGATCGGGAACATGCCGTCGAAGACAATCTTGCCATTCTTGTCGACGTTGAATCCCTGGTACAGGAAGTCCTTCATGAAGCGCCCGGACTGCGAAATGCCTTCGCCGATAGCGACATCGAAATTGGTACTTTGCGAGCACGAAGCGGTAGCGCACGGGGCCGTCTTCAGGTCGTTGAGCGGATTGGCCATGCCTTGGGCGTCGGTCGAGTTGTATCGGAGGAACGAGACAAGGTCGCGCAGCGCCGCAAAACCGATACCGTCCACCGTGGGTGCCGCCGCCTTGTAAACGAAGCTGTAGATCGTGCCGGCGTCCGGCGGAACACTCGTCCCGTTGGGTCCGGGAACGCTGGCCGGCGGTGTGAACGTCACCGAGTAGTTCCCTTCATAAACATTGTTCGGGGTGCTGGCATAGCTCCAGGTCGGCACCGAGACCGAGGGCGCCGTGTAGGTCTCCACACCGCCCGGAATACTGCCGTAAGCCGTCAGCCACGACTGGCGCGCGGTGAAGGTGACTGACGTCTTGTCGTTGAGATCGGCGGGAGCGTAAGTCAGCGGGATGGTCGTGGCGGGACCGCCGGCATAGTCCGGAATGAACTCTTCACGGCTCAGGGCGGTCATCGGCGTGCCGTCCTTGTTGGTCGCGACAGGAAAGCTCGTACCGAGCAGGCCAGCGCCCGCAAGCGAACTGTTGCCTGTCAGCGGGACGTCGCCTTGCCATCCGCTCCACAAGATCGTGTAGCCGTTGCGCAGCAGCGATGGAAAGCTGGACGTGGGCGCAGCGCCCGTATCCAGAGCTCCGCCGCCTATGAACGACGCGTCGCCAATCTTGCTGCCGCGGTTGACGACGTCGTAGAACAGCACGCGCTTTGCCGTCGACGCACTTTGCGGGCGCAGGAGCACCACATCGGTTTCATAGGCCACGTAGCCGTCGGCACCGACCGGGGCGTTCTTGATGTTGACTATGCCCGCGTTGAGCGGGTTGTTCGGATCAAGCTCGCCGTGCACGACGGCAGTGATGACCTGGTAAGGTCCCGCCGCACCGGCAGGCGTGGCGCCTCCGAACGCCGGCGCAGTGGAGATGATCTGGAAACTGTTGATGAAGCCGGCGCCCTTGTCGGTGTTGCTTGAACCATTGTCGCTGTGTCCACATCCACTGATCAACAAGACGCCCGCACTCACACCCAGTAGTACACCTACTGACTTGACTATCATGATCAGTGTCTCCGACATGGCCAGCATTATTGGAAAAGACGGTGCAACGGATTGCTCACGAGAATGCCGCGCGCACGAAAACCGGAGAATGCAGAACCCCGGGCAAGCGCGGGCCGTGATGAACCGAATGGACGACGGTAGGAAGTCCATTGAATACGATGAAAAAGCTTTGTAAGCTGTAGGTGACGTTTTAAAATATTTACGGAGCGTCTGTGTATTTATAAGCCACACCCCTGCATTCTCAACTATCGTTTACGCGTACCGTCTGCCCAACATGCAACCGTAAAGGTCGATCATGACGAACAAGCTCACTCGCGCGGACCAGCTAAGGGAATCGATTGAAGAAGACATTGCGACGGGCGCGCTGCCACCCGGAGCACCGCTCGATGAAGCTGAACTGACGGCTCGTTTCCAGGTGTCGCGGACTCCCGTGCGGGAAGCGCTGCTGCAGCTCGCGTCGGCGGGGATGGTCGAGATGCGGCCGCGGCACGGCGCGGTCGTGGCGAAGATCAGCTTGCATCGACTGATCGAGATGTTCGAGGTGATGGCAGAACTCGAAGCAATGTGCGGCCGGCTAGCGGCGCGGCGCATGAACGCAGCGCAGCTAGCCGAACTACGGTCGGCGCATCTTGCCTGCGAGCAGGCACGCGACTCGGATGACCCCGACGATTATTATCATTTGAACGAGCGCTTCCACTGCCTCATCTACCAGGGAAGTCACAACGGCTTCTTGCACGACCAGGCGAAAGCCCTTCACAAGCTGCTCAGGCCGTACAGGCGCTTGCAACTCAGAGTGAAGGGTCGCATGGGCGCTTCCTTCAGCGAACACGAGGCGGTAGTGGATGCCCTCGCAAAAGGCGACGGCGAAGCGGCCGCCGCCGCGTTGCGCGGACATATCGTGGTCCAGGGCGAACGGTTCGGAGACCTTATCGCTGCGCTTTCACAGGTCGATGCGGTTTGACTTTCGTCTTCCCGGATTGATCAAAGCAACCGGTAAGCCAGTCGCGCCGCCGCGCGCGCCGTCCGCTTGTCCTGGTCCAGCGACGGATTGTATTCGGCGATATCCGCCGCCCGCAGTTTGCCTGATGCACGGATCCGCTGCACCATAGCCTCGACCACCGACAACGGTACGCCCAACACTGCCGGCGCAGACACGCCAGGCGCCGTCGAACCCGGCAGCACGTCCAGATCGATGGTCAGATAGACGTCATCGGCCGCGCCGAGCAACTGCTCCAGTTGGCTCAGCCGTTGTGGCATTTGCGATTCCTGCATGTCGATGTCGAGTACATACTGCACATCGAGTTGCCGCGCACGCTCGAATAATGCAGCGGTGTTCGCAAGATCACTGATGCCGAAGCATACATAGTTGAACGCCAGTCCCCGTGCGGCGCAATCGCAGGCAATCTGATCGAACGGCGTCCCCGAATTGCCAGGCCGCGTCTGGCGGAGATCGAAGTGCGCGTCGAAGTTCACGATCACGAGCCGGCGCGCGCGCGTGTTGCCCAAGTGGGCTCGCAAACCGCTATAGGTGCCCCACGCCACCTCGTGGCCACCTCCCAAAACCAGCGGAGTGCCGCCGCACGCCAGCACCTTGTTCACCACGCGACCCAGTTCTGCCTGCGCGCCCTCCAGGTCGCCGTCGTCGCAAACTACATCGCCCGCATCGCATATTGTCTCGATCGCCTTCGCAGGCAAACCGGCCAGCCCTCGCCGCAATTCCTTTGGCGCGTGCGCGGCGCCAGTGCGCCCCTGGTTCCGCAGGACACCTTCATCCGAACCGAAGCCAATGATCACCGGCGTGTTTTTCGCCAGCGACTCGCCGCCGAAACGCGTGATCAGATTGAAGACTCGTCGCGTATCACCGGGTTCGTCGTCGATACGGCCAATCCATACTTTCTCGTCGAACGGAATTCTCATGCGCGTGACAACACCGCTTGTAAAAACGCACGAGTGCGGGGTTGCGACGGCGCCGAAAATATCTCCGAAGGCGGCCCCGCCTCGACGATCACCCCGCCGTCCATCACCACCACAGTGTCAGCAACTTCTTTCGCAAAGTTCATTTCGTGTGTGACGACCACCATGGTCATGCCTTCGCTGGCGAGCAGCTTCATGACCTGCAGCACCTCACCAACGAGTTCGGGATCGAGCGCGGAAGTCGGTTCGTCGAACAGCATGACGCGCGGCTGCATGGCCAGTGCGCGGGCTATCGCGACACGCTGCTTCTGACCACCCGAGAGACTAGCAGGCATGACGTGCGCCTTGTGTGCGAGACCGACCTTCTCAAGCAGCGCGAGCGCAGCCGCTTCGGCGTCAGCCTTGCTCGCGCCGCGCAGCATCCGGGTACCAACGGTAATATTATGCAGTACCGACAGATGCGGAAACAGATTGAAAGACTGGAACACCATGCCAACTTCAGTACGCAATTCGTTAAGTGAACGCTCTTTCAGCATGACGCCCTGATCGACCAGACGATGACCACAGATATCGATGGTGCCACCCTCCGCTTGTTCCAGACCGTTACAGCAGCGCAAAAACGTACTTTTTCCCGAACCGCTGGGTCCGATGACAACGACCACTTGCTGCGGCTGAATGTCGAAGTCGATACCGTTGAGCACAACGTGCGAGCCAAACGATTTGGTCAGCCCGCGAATCTGAACGATAGGTTGGGACGTGTTGTTCATTGCACCATTCCTCCTGCGCGCAGCCGATGCTCGACCCGGTGAAGCGCGTAATTCGTCGCCTGCGTCAACACGAGATAAACCAGCGCAATGGCCAGATACACTTCGAGTGAACGGTACGACACACTAATGATCTTCTGTCCTTCGTGCATCAGATCGTCAATGGTCAGCAATGACACGAGCGCCGAATTCTTGATCAAGGCGATGAATTCATTGCCCAGTGGCGGGATCATCCGCACAACCGCTTGGGGAAGAATGATTGCACGCATCGCCTGTCCCGAGGACATGCCGATTGACCGGGCTGCCTCCATTTGCCCGCGGTCGACCGACTGGATCGCCCCGCGCACGATCTCGGACACATAGGCTGCCGAATAAAGTCCGAGACCCAATACCCCGCACAAGAACGCCGGCAGCAGGATGTTGAATTGCGGCAAACCAAAAAACAGCAAGAACAGTTGCACGAGCAAGGGCGTGCCGCGGAAAAACGTCAGATAAGCGGTGCAGAAACCGTACACGATCCGGCGTTGCGGCGTGAGCCGCCCGATGCCGATGAGCAGCCCAAGCACGCAACTCAGCGCGAGCGCGGCTGCTGTCACCTCCACCGTCGTCACCGTCCCGTGCACGATGTCTGCCCAGCCGGCAATGACCGGCGAAAAATCGAGTTCCATGTCTATGACTCGCGGGTTATTGAGCAGCAGCGCCGAACCATTTCTTGACGATTGCCGCATAGGTGCCGTCCGCCTTGATCTTCCCCAGCGCGGCGTTGAATGCGGTCTTCAATTCCGGCTCGTCCTTGCGCACGGCAATACCGTATTCCTCGGTCGTCAACTGCTTGTCGAGCACCCGGAAGCCGGGGCGTGTCTTGGCCAGTTGCAATGCAGCCGGCTTGCCGGTTACTGCGCCGTCGGCCCGGCCGATGCCGACCAGATCGAACATTTCCTGGTTCTTTTCAACTTCGACACGCGTGATTTGCGGGTAGTTGTCACGCAGGAAGTTGACCGACTTCGTGCCGACTTGCACCGAGACTTTCTTGCCATTCAGGTCGGCCATCGTCTTGATCGGTGAAGTGCTCTTCACCAGCGCCACGAGTCCACCTGCATAGTACGGTTCGACGAAATCAACCACCTTGCTGCGTTCGTCAGTGATGTAGATCGCGGAGATGGCGGCATCGAAGCGATGTGCAATCAAACCCGGAATCAAACCTTTGAAGTCGATGTCAGTCCATTCGACGCGTGTTCCCATCGTCTTGGCGAGCGCATTCATTACATCGATATCGAAACCGGCGCGTGCGCCGTCCTGGCTGAATTCCATTGGCGGGAACGTGGCATCCGTGGCGACCCGCAGCACAGCCGGAACTTGCGCTGAGGCGATGCCCGGCAGCGCAGCAAAAGTGGTGGCCAGCGTGAGGCACGTGAGGGCGAGCAATCGGTGCAGCTTCATTTGGAAACTCCTTCAAGGTTTGGACCAGCGTGGCTCTAGCGGATTAGTCGGTTTGCATGTGTTCGGAAATTGCGCGGGCGGATCGCACCGTCGCGTCAATGAATTGCA
>NZ_JBSIPA010000178.1:0-12090 GCF_053574605.1 Caballeronia sp. M23-90
TAAATCTCGTTGAGCAGGAATTGCGACAGCGGCATGGCGCGATCGACCTGTTCACCAAAACCGTCCGTACCGAACTCGCGCACGTAGCTGTCCGGATCGTGCTCTTTTGCTGCGTTCCGGTTGCGCCCAGTTCGTGCCGCACGAAGTCCGACAGCAAGTCGCGCGACTCGCAATATCCGCTGCGTTCACGTCCGTTTAACGTCAGCGTGATCTTCCGACGCTCGCCGCGATCCAGCCTGACCGATAACGTGTTGCTCACTTCGCCTCCTCAATGACGCGCCATCCAAGTTGCCGCACAAGATGGCGTCTGTATGTTGCGCTGACGTGCGCGTCGTCCTGCGCGTTCAGCTCCCAGCTCAGGTCGTTCAGGGCGCCGCGCAAGTCGTCGCCTTGCAGACGGGGCCACTGTTCGACCACGGGTCTGTCTGCAACGCCGCCAACCGCGATGCGGATGGCGGTGTCGGTCACGACCGTGGCGCAGCCGACCATCGCAAAGTCGCCGTGCCGTACAGAGAATTCCTCGAAGCCGTATCGTTCGCCGGGTTTCTTCAGCGGGAAGCGCACGGCTTCGAGGAGCTCATCGGGTTCGCGTGCGGTCATCAACATGCCTTGGAAGAAGTCTTCCGCCTTGAGCGTGCGTTTGCGCTTCTTCGAACGCAGCATCACATCGCCGCCCAGCAGAGACAGCACGAGCGGCAACTCCGCACTGGGATCGGCGTGCGCGATCGAGCCGCAAACCGTGCCGCGGTTGCGGATCTGAAAGTGAGAGATGTTCGGAAAAGCGAGTGCGAGCAGCGGCACTTCATCACGCAAGGATGCGCGCCATTCCACGCTGCCTTGCGTTGCTGCCGCACCCACGACCAGATGGTTCTTCTCGATGCGCACCGCTTCCAGATCGGCCGTACGCGAGATGTCGATCAACACGCGCGGTTGCGCAAGCCGCATGTTGAGCACCGCCATGAGTGACTGGCCGCCGGCGAGGATGCGCGCGTCTTCGCCTGATTGCGCGAGGGCGTCGAGCGCATCGTGCGTGTTCGCGGCGCGCAGATAATCGAATGGTGCGGGTTTCATGAACGCCTCCCGAACCGGCCGAGGAAGCGGCCAAGCCACGACCCGCCATTCGACTTCACGGGCTTGCCTGCGGCCTGACGTCCCAGCGATTCGAACAGTTGCCGCAACACGACCTTTGCCGCGCCTTCGAGCATGCGGCCACCGACCGCCGCGACCTTCCCTGAGACCTGCGCCTCGTAGTCGTACGTCAGGCGCGTGCCATTATCGATAGGCGTCAGCTCGACCAGACCGTTACCGCGCGCGCTGCCGAGCGATGACATGCCCGCACCGGCAAGCCGCAAACGATGCGGCGGATCGAGATCCGACAGCCCGATCTCCGCTTCGAAGCGCGCCTTGATCATGCCGACGCCAACCGTCACATCCGCGCGATACATGTTTTCGCCCTTCGCCTCGAGCGCATGACAACCGGGGATGACCTTCGCGAGCGCAACCGGATCGAGCAGCACCGCGAAGATCGCTTCAGGCGATGCCGGCAGATCCACGCTGCCTTGCGCGGTCAGCGCCTTGCCGCCCGGCAGCACTGGCGTCTTTTGCTGCGCTTCGCGGAACTCGGGCCGGGACGGTTCCGGGTCATCGATACCGATCAGCCCCATCACTTTCGATGGCGTCAGCGGCAAGCGAATGTCATCGACGCCAAGTGCATCGGCAACCGCATTGGCCACGCATGGCGGCGTGCTCATGTTGTTGCCTTCGCCCAGACCCTTCGCGCCGAGCGGCGTGAATGGCGACGGTGTTTCCATATGGAGGATGATCGGATCGGGCACTTCACACGTGGTCGGCATCAGGTAGTCCGCGAGCGTGCCCGACTGAAAACTGCCGTCGGACCCGTAGCGGAACTCTTCCATCAACGCCGCGCCGAGTCCTTGCGCGAAAGCGCCGCGAATCTGGCCGTCGGCGAGTGCGGGGTTCAGCAGCTTGCCTGCATCGTGCGTGGTCACATAACGGTCGATACGCACGCGCCCCGTGGCGCGATCCACTTCCACGCCGCACATGTCGAATGCAAAACCGTAAGCCGCCGACGTATTGATGCGGTCCTGTTCATCCGGCGCATCCATGTTCGGCGGAGTCCAGAAAACAGTTTCGCGCAAGCCCGGTTCTTCGCCCGCAGGCAGTAACGCAGGCGCCCAGTGAGGCGCATTGCTCGCCACGCGCCCGAAGGGCATGGCGTGGTCTTCGTCGCCGTCCCGATAGACCCGTCCGCCTTCGAAACGGATGTCCTCAGGCTTGCATTCGAGCTGCGACGAGACGATACGCGCGAGCTTGTCGCGCACCTTGACGGCCGCGAGATGCACCGTGCCCGCGACCGCGCCTGCAAAACGGCTCGAATAATTTCCGGCTGCAACCGACCATGCATCCTTGTGGGTATCGAACTCCACGTTCACCACGATCTCATGGGGCGACAGACCGAGCGCATCGGCTACAACTTGCGCGCAAACGGTCATGTGTCCCTGCCCCGCCGGCGTGGACGCGATCGTCACGACCACGCCGCCCAGCAAGTCGACGCTGACCGTTGCGCTCGCAATCGCGCCGCTCTTGGGACCGGCTTTCTTGCGTGCATCAGCGGGCATCACGGTCGTGATGTAACCCATGTTCGATACAGAAGGCTCGACGATCGCCGCAAAGCCGATGCCGTACAGACGGCCCTCCCGGCGCGCGCTATCGCGGCGGGTTTTCAACTCCTCATAACCGCCTTCGGCAATCGAGCGTCTCAACGCTTCCTGGTAGTTGCCCGAATCGAGCAAGGCGCCCGCAGCGGCGCGATACGGGAAGGCGTTGGCCGGCACGAAATTTCGGCGATACACATCGAGCACGTCGAGCTTCAATTCAATGGCAATGCGCTGCATCAGCCGCTCGAGCGCGAAGTAGACCTGCGGTCCGCCAAAGCCGCGCACGAGGCCCGTAGGCGTCTTGTTCGTCAATACGACCCGGTTGCGCACGAGCAGGTTGGGAACGTCGTAGGCACCCGTCAAGCACCCATGCATCCGATAAAACGTGGCAGGTTCCGGCGCACGCAGATACCCGCCGCAGTCCTCGACCTGATCGTAATCGAGCGCGGTGATGCGGCCATCGGCTTCGACGGCGGCTTCGAGCGTTGTGAACCGTGCGGTAGCCGATGTCGCCGCGCTCAGATGTTCGAGCCGGTCCTCGACATACTTCACCGGCGCGTTCGCCTTGCGCGATGCGAGACACATCAGCACCACATACGGAAACACGGCTTGCTTGACCCCGAAGCTGCCGCCCGAGTCACGCGGCGCCTTGTGACGCAGCCGGTTGGCCGGCACGTTCAGCGCAAGCGCCATGACGGCATGCAGCGAGAACGGACCCATGAAATTCGACGTGACGTCGTAGCCTTCGTCGCCAGAAAGAAACTCGGCGATGACCACGCCGCATTCGATCGGCGCACAGGTATTGCGCGGATAATGCGCGTCGATCTTCACGCGATGCGGCGCATTGCTGAACGCAGCCTCAGGCTCGCCGTAACGAAAACTGCGATCACTGATTACGTTGGTCTGCACACTCGGATGCAGCACGCAGGCATCGTCCTTCAACGCGCCTTCAATCGATGTCACCGGATCGAGCGTGCGATATTCGACCTTGATCAGATCGAGCGCGTCCTCGGCAAGCGCCCGCGACTCGGCCATCACGACTGCAACCGGTTCACCCACGTAGCGCACGCGATCCATCGCGAGCGACCATTGCTCCATCTTCGATTTCACGCCGACCACGAACGGCCGCGACCACGCGCGGAGGTCATCGCGCGTCAGCACCGCACGCACGCCTTCGGCTGTCACAGCGTTGCTCGTATCCAGCGAAACCAGCTCGGCATGCGCGTGCGGCGCGCGAAGAATCGCCGCGTGCAACGTGCCTGGCTTGATGCCGATGTCATCGCCATACCGGCCCCGGCCCGTGAGAATCGCAGGATCCTCGAAGCGTTCCACCGACTGGCCGACATGACGTTTCGGGCGCGCATCGGGCGATGCGTTCGTTGCGGGCGCCTCGACGACGTCAGACGCGTGCGCGTTGATTGCGGCAAAGCCGGCCTGATCACGCTGGTTCATTCGTCGGCTCCAGCATCACCGCGCGCGCTGAATTCATCGGCAAGACCGCTCCAGCGTTTTTCGATCTCTCGATGCTCGATACCGAATAAATCCAGGATGCGCCCGACGGTATGGCTCACCACGTCATCGATAGTCTGCGGATGCGCGTAGAACGCCGGCACGGGCGGCATGACGATCGCGCCCATTTCCGTCGCAAGCGTCATGTTGCGCAGATGCGCGAGATTCAACGGTGTTTCGCGGGCGACGAGCACCAGCCGGCGGCGCTCCTTGAGCATCACGTCAGCCGCGCGCGTGAGGAGATTGTCGGAGAAACCGTTTGCCACGGCGGCGAGCGTTTTCATGGAACATGGCGCGATCACCATACCGCTCGTGACGAACGAACCGCTTGCAACCGATGCCCCCACGTCGCGGACGTTGTGAACTACATCAGCGAGCGTATCGAGATCAGTGCGCCCGACGCCGAGCTCCTGCGCCGCCGTCACTGCGCCCGATGCCGACACGATCAGATGCGTTTCATGCGTGCCGATACGGCGCAGCGCTTCGAGCAGCCGCACGCCGATCATCGCGCCGCTTGCGCCAGAGATGCCGACGACAATACGCTGGGGCGTTTGCGCGTTCATCGCGATTGACTCAGGTAGGTATCGAATCCGGTGTTGTCGGCGGCGACGAGTGTTTTCAGATCGACCGCATCGTGACCCGGAATACGCACGCGGGTGAACACATGGCCCGCATAAACGACCGGACGCGTGGCGTCGAGTCCCATCTTCGTGCTGATGCCCTGAAGGTGAGATGGCACGTCATCGGGTTGGCCCACGGTCGTCGACGGGTCCAGCGGCGATCCTTGTGCGCCGGAAATCAGCACGAGGTCGCGATCTGCCTGAAAGCGCGTCGCAATCGCCCATTCGATTTCCGAAGCATCGTGAATATCGACATCCGTATCCACCACCACCACTTGCTTGATGTCGTAATGCGCGCCGAACGCGCACAGGATCACGTTCTTCGCCTCGCCTTCCCGCTTCTTCGCAAACTGCACCCAGAGGTGATAACGGCATACGCCGCCCACTGAAAGATGCACATCGGTCACGCCAGGATGACTGCGCTGAAGATGCGACAACAGCGTCGCTTCGCGCGGGATTGCGCCGAGCAGCAAATGCTCCATCTCGGCTGGAACGATCGTGTGATAGATCGGATTTCTGCGATGCGTTACCGCCGTCACCTCGATCACTTCGCGTGCTTCCTGCGCGCTGTAGTACTTGGGGAACTCACCGAACGGTCCTTCGGCTTCACGTACATTCGGCAGGATGCGTCCCTCGATCACGATCTCCGCAAAAGCCGGCACGCGGACATCGTTGGTGACGCATTTCACGACCGGCAACGGCGCGCCATGCAATGCGCCGGCAATTTCGAGTTCGTCGAAGTCGATGGGCGATATGGCTTGCGATGCAAGCATCGTCAGCGGATCGACGCCGATCGCGACGGCCACATCGAGCGCGTCGCCCGCCGCTTCCGCCTCTTTCTGGAATGCATGCAAATGACGCGGCAACAGCAGGATCGCCATGCGCTCGCGTGCGTGAACCTGGATCCGGTTGATCGACACGTTCTGCACGCCCGTGCGCGGATTGCGCGCGATGACCAGACCCGCGGTAATGTAAGGACCGTTGTCGTGTTCACTGTGCGTGGGAATGGGCAGCAGCGCATGCAGGTCGATCCCGTCGGTATGTACGACCTGCTGGCAAGCGGCCTCACGGGAAGCAACTTCGCTCCACGGCAACGGGTTGTCGGCGGCATCGCGGAAACGTTTCAACAGGTCTTTCTCGGCCACGCCCATGGCTTCCGCAATCCATGCGCGCTTCGACATGAAACCACTGACCACGGGGATTGCGTGATCGCCGGGAGCAAGGAACACCGCCGCCTGCTTGCCGTCGAGGCGCTTTGCGATTGCCGCAAGTTCGTGTTTCAGCGATACATGCTTGTCGATCGTCGCCACGCGTGCGGTGGCGGAAAGATGCGCGAGCCAGCCACGCAGCGACAATGCATCGAACGGTTTATTGCCCGGTGCAATGCTTGCGCTGCCGTGCTCTGCGGCTTCATGGTGGTCCATCTCGTCTCCTCGTTGCTGATCTGAAGAGTAACGAGATCGCGATATAACTTCTAATACTGTTTTTTGATGCAGTCGATCATTCGCGGTGATATCCGTGTTTGCCCCAATGCGGTCAATCCATGGTTGGGATAACACTCAGTTGCGCCCTTGAAGCGATCATCACGTACGATGGTTCTGATAAACCCAGGCACTCTCATTAGACTTACTGATGGCCCGAGACATGGGACCAATGCCACCGAGCCGCCGACATGGACCTGAAGCAGATTCAATATTTCATCGCTTTGTTCGAGGACGGCTCGGTCACGCGTGCGGCCAAGCGGTTGAATATCGTGCAACCGGCGCTGAGCATGCAGATCGCGAAGCTCGAAGACGAACTGCATCAGCAACTCTTCGAGCGCGGCGCCCACGGCATGGCGCCGACCGCTGCCGGACGCCTCATGTACCGACTGTTCCTGCCCATCGTTCGTGACCTCGCCCACGCGCGCCAACAACTCGTGCAGCGCGACGAAGTGGTGACCGGGCATGTGTCGATCGGGCTGATTGCATCGGTGACGGAGAGCGTGCTGGCCGATTCACTCTCGCGTTTTCACGCGCGCTATCCGCATGTGGAAGTGACCGTGGCCGACGGTTACACCGCGACGTTCATCGACTGGGTGTCGGGCGGGCAGCTCGATGCCGCGCTCATCAACAAGCCGCGCGCGCGGCTTTCGCTCGACTCGCAGCCGCTGCTGGATGAAGAGATGGTGCTCGTGACGAGCGCCGTGCACGGGCCCGACTTGCCGCATGCAATCGAACTCGCGCAGTTGCCCGATCTGGAACTGGTGTTGCCAACGAAGCGCCACGGTCTGCGGGGTGTGCTCGATACCGCCGCCCAGCACGAGGACGTGCTGCTTGCGCCGCGCTTCGAGATCGATGTGCTCAGCACCATCGTGAAGCTGGTGGAGAGCACGCGCTTCGCGACGATCCTGCCGCGCATCGTGGTGGAACGCGCGGTCCGGCAGGGCACGTTGCGCGCCTATCCGATCCTTGCGCCGCGCATCGTGCGGCACATCGTGCGGATCAGCCATCCGCGACGTCCGCTGAGCGCGGCGGCCGAAGCGCTGATCGCGACCATCGCCGATGAATTGCGGCTCGTGTCCAGTGAATCGGCAATCCACGCATAAAGCCGCTGCTTCAAGGCCTACCCATCCGATTCGAGCACGGAAAGTACGTTTCCCGCCGGATCCCTGAACCAGGCAATGACCGGACCGCCCGACGCCCGGCATATGCCTTTGGCATCGGTTTTCAGGCGCGGCGTGTCGTAGTGTTCGAAGCGCACGCCGCGTGCGGTCAGGTCATCGACCGTGCGCTCCACATCCGCGACTGGGAAGTTGAGGATCGTATATGTCGCGGCTACGTGGTCGGGCTTTGGGTAAATCAGCACATGATTGCCGCCCGCCAGATGCAACTCGAGAACGTCCATGGAGCCGGTTGTGACATCGAGTCCGAGCGTCTCGCCGTAGAACTTCTTGGCAGCATCGAGGTCCGGCACCGCAAAGCCGCTGAAGGCGTGGCTTTCTTTCAATAGCGTAGTCATGGGTTGTCTCCAATGAGGGTCCCACTTGAACGACGAATGCCGACGGTCAGAATCGACAGCGAACGCAAATGTGAGCGTTTCGACATGTAACCACGCCCATACGCCCAAAGCCCACGGTGCGACGATGGGTGAGACGTCAAAGCGCCGCCGGTCTGTTAATCTGCGCCTTTATTTTGCTGAAGACTTACCCACATGCAACACGATCTGCCCTTCAATGAAAGAGGAATCACGTTTGCCCGCGCGGGCTTGAGCGCTGCGGGACAGCTTTTTCCGTTGCGCGATCTGCGCGGCGCGACCGTAAAAATGATTCCGCGGCAAAAACCGTTGCCTATCGCTGTGAGTGTTATCGGCGTGATCGTTGCAGCGATCGGCGGCGTGCTGGGTTCGGGTCCGGCGCTGGTGCTCGGCATCATGATCGCGGTGGTCGGCTATCTGTCGTGGATCACGCAGGACGTGATCTATCGCATGTACGTGACGGTACCGGACGGCGAGCGTGAAGTGTTCACGACGAAAGACGAGGAGTTTGCACAACGCGTTGCAACGCTCGTGCGTGAAGCAGTCGCCGCTCGGACGGCGGCTCAGGCGGATACTCAGGTACCGGCAACAACACCACCGGTTCAGGAAGGGCTTTAATACTTTCTTTACGCGGACAAGGCCGATCGATGCCCCGCGTTAATGCGCCGCTCGCTAAAGTGGTGATGTTCCCACCACCGCCCGTCGCGAGACGGCGCAACATCCGATGCTTCAGGCAAGCGTTGTTAAAGCAAGCGTTGTTCAGGCAAGCGCTCCTTCGCCGGTCCGTACTTCCCTCTCGGTAGCCCAGTCGATTGCACGGGCCACACGCAAGCTCCATACGGTAGTCGCTTTCGACGTCACCCTGCCGGGTCTCGACTCCAGCGAATCGCGCCGTGTATTGCAAAGGGCGCTCGGCGGCGAAGCACGCATGCAAGTCGTGGCGACGGATCGTCGTCACGACTGCCTTACGTTGCATGTGGAAGTGCCGTCACCTTCGCTCGCCGACGTGATCGGCATTGTCATTTCGCGCTTTGAACAGGCGACGCTGGGTCGTGCTACGACCTACAGCCTGCGGCGCTAGAGACCCTACGTCGACACCTGCAGCGGCTCCACGTGCCAGATGTGCTTCGCATATTCGGCAATCGTGCGATCCGACGAGAAGATGCCCATGCCGGCGACGTTCTCGATCGCGCTTCGCGTCCACGCATCTTTGTCGAGGAACTTGGCATCGACCTCTGCTTGCGTGCGATCGAAGCTGTCGAAATCGGCGAGCACCATGTAGTGATCGCCCCAGTCGACGAGCGTGTGGAAGATGTCGTAGAACCGGTGCGGCTGGTCCGGCGAAAAGTGCCCGAGCCGGATCTGGTCGAGCGCCATCTTCAGTTCGGGATTCTCTTCGTAAATCTGGCGCGGCCGATACCCGGTCGCACGCAATGCATCGATCTCCTCGGTCGAATGCCCGAAGATGAACATGTTTTCGCGGCCAACGGCATCGCAGATCTCGATGTTCGCACCATCAAGCGTGCCGATGGTCAGCGCCCCGTTCAATGCGAGCTTCATGTTGCCGGTCCCTGAAGCTTCCGTGCCGGCCATCGAAATTTGCTGCGACAAGTCCGCGGCCGGAATGATCAGCTCGGCAACGCTCACCCCATAGTTCGGAATGAAACCTACCTTCAACCGGTCGCCGACAAGCGGATCGTTGTTGACCATCTCGGCTACGTCGTTGATCAGCTTGATGATGGTTTTCGCCATCTTGTACGCCGATGCCGCCTTGCCAGCAAACATCACCACACGCGGCGTCCACGCCTTCTCCGGCGCCTCGCGAATCCGGTTGTAGCGCACGATCACATGCAGGATATTCAGCAGTTGCCGCTTGTATTCGTGAATGCGTTTGACCTGCAAATCGAAGAGCGCATTCGGGTCGATGATCGCGCCCGTTTCCAGCTTCGCACGCGCGGCGAGCTTCACCTTGTTGGCAAGCTTGGCTTCGTGAAAAGCCGACCTGAATTCGGGGTCGTCGCGCCATTCGCGCAAACGTGCGAGCTCGAACAAGTCGGTACGCCAGCGCGGTCCAAGCCGTTCATCGATGAGAGAAGACAGCTTCGGACTCGCTTGCGACAGCCATCGGCGCGGCGTGATGCCATTCGTCACATTCGTGAAGCGATCAGGATACATGCGCGCGAAATCCGCAAAGATATTCTGCGTCATCAGTTGCGAATGCAGCTTCGACACGCCGTTGACCGTGTGACTTGCGACGATCGCCAGATGCGCCATGCGCACGCGGCGCTGGCCGTATTCGTCCACAAGCGAAATGCGGCGGATCAGGTCCACGTCGCGGCCGAACTTCTCGCCCACTTGCTTGAGAAAATCCGCGTTGATGTCGAAGATGATTTCGAGGTGACGCGGCAACAGGCGCGACAGCATTTCCACGTCCCACGTTTCCAGCGCCTCGGGCATCAGCGTGTGGTTCGTGTACGAGAACATCTGCTGGATGAGCTTCCACGCCTTGTCCCACGGGACATGATGCGTGTCCACCAGCAGCCGCATCAGCTCGGGAATGGCGAGCACCGGATGCGTGTCGTTCAGGTGAACCGCGACCTTCTCCGCAAGCCGCCCGAAATGCGTGTGCGTGCGTTGGTACCGGCGGATCAGATCCTGCATGGTCGCCGATACAAAAAAGTACTCCTGACGCAGGCGCAGTTCTCGGCCGGCCTGCGTGGAGTCGTCGGGGTAGAGCAGCCGCGACACGTGTTCAGAGGTATTTTTTGCTTCAACGGAACGGCGGTAATCGCCCTGATTGAACGCCGAAAGATCGAATTCGTCCGTGGCGCGCGCCGACCACAGGCGCAGCGTGTTGGTCGCGGTCGTGGCAAAACCCGGAATCACGGTGTCGTACGCCATGGCGTTCACGTGTTCCGTATCGATCCATTCGGTGCGGTCTTCATGACGAACGGTGCGACCGCCGAAGTGAATCACGTAGTTCACTTCCGGGCGCGGAAACTCCCAGGGGTTGCCGGCGCGCAGCCAGTAATCGGGCGTTTCGACCTGATTGCCGTCCACGATGGTCTGCTTGAACATGCCGTATTCGTAGCGGATTCCGTAGCCAAAGCCGGGAATGCCAACCGTCGCCATGGAATCGAGGAAGCAGGCGGCGAGACGGCCAAGGCCGCCGTTGCCGAGCGCGGCATCAGGCTCGAGGTTCTCAAGCGCGTTGATATCCACGCCCAGGCCGTTGAGCGCTTCCCGGACTTCCTCGTGAATGCCCAGCGCGAGCAACGCGTTGGTAAAGGTCCTGCCGATCAGGAATTCCATCGACAAGTAATAAACCCGCTTCACGTCCTGCTCGTATTGCTGGCGCGTGGTTTTCATCCAGCGGGCGACCAGCCGGTCGCGGACCGCCAGTTCCACCGCATGCAGCCAATCACGTGGCTGGGCGGTAACGGCATCTTTACCGACGCCGTACATGAGACGGTTTGAAATGGAGCGCCGCAGCGCATCGACGGTGCTATTGAGTTGTTCGAACTCCAGGTCGACGGATGTCATCGAACTCTCCAGAAAGCAGTAACGCACAAAGCCCTGGGGCACATGGCCTGGACCGGCCACACCCAAGCGGGACGGGCCGCGCGAACAGGCAGATTACGCTATTTTTATTTTTTTGGTAATGCCTGTGCGCCTTTCCGGGGCAGGCGTGGAATATGCGCGACAGCCCCCGGGCGTTCAATTTCCTGTCGTATTTCCGTCATTCGCGGACGAGATGTAGCGACTTTTACGTGCCTGGTTTTAGTTCGTTTTCCTTAATTAGATGTCTGCCTGGGTCGTGGCACCATGCTGTACGGAAAGCCTTTCGATTAGCTGAATGTAGTGGTCGAGCGGGGGCGTATCGCGTTCCGGCTGCTTTGCGAGATCATCCCAGCGCCGCAAGGAAAGCGCATCTTGTGCGAAGGGTTTGCGCAGGAACGCTTCAGCTTCCGGTTCGCTGAAAACACCGCCCTGCAGCTTCAGGCTGCGTACCGAGTCGGCCGAGAGCTTTGAGAAATAATCCGCATCAATCGCGCACAAACAGCGTTTCGCATCCACATGAAGGCGGATGGGTTCAAGCACGGCGTCACTGAAAAGCGGCCGCAGAAACGGCAGTGCGAAATATTGGTGCAGGTCGTCGATACCCCGCGCGGTCGGCGTCTCGCCTTGCAGGTTCAGCAAGTGGCCCAGATCGTGCAGGAACGCCGCGCCGACGAGTGCATCTTCCGCGCCCGCGCCTTCGGCCAGCA
>NZ_JBSIPA010000179.1:0-12083 GCF_053574605.1 Caballeronia sp. M23-90
TGGCCGGCGGCAGTACCCAGAATTGCGAGATCGTGGTCATGACGCCCATGGTCCCGATGGTCAGCGCGACCATCGCGATCGGCGTGGAATGGGCGTAGGACACGCTGAAGTACAAACCTGCCGCACCACTGAGGATGGCCGGCGGCAGTACCCAGAATTGCGAGATCGTGGTCATGACGCCCATGGTCCCGATGGTCAGCGCGACCATCGCGATCGGCGTGGAATGGGCGTAGGACACGCTGAAGTACAAACCTGCCGCACCGATGATCCCCGGCAAAGCAAGATGCCAGCGGCGCTCGCCGCGCAGGTCGGATGAATGGCTGACCAGCACCATCGCGATTGCTGCCGCGGCATAGGGGATGGCGCTCAACAATCCGATATCCAGCGTGTTCTGCACGCCGCTCGCCTTGATCAGCGTGGGCAACCAGAAGCTCACGCCGTAGAGGCCCATCGTGAAGAAGAAGTAGATCAGGCTCAGCAGCAGGACCTTCGGATGCATTAGGCCGTCTTTCACCGAATGCAGCAGATCAGGCGAGCGTTCTTCATTGAGCGCGCGTTCCAGAAATGCGCGTTGCGGCGCGCTGAGCCAGCGGGCGTCGCTGACTTTATCGTTGAGATAGAAGAGCGCGATGAGCCCAAGCAAGGCCGTGGGGATGCCTTCGAGAACGAACAGCCATTGCCAGCCTGCAAGAGCGTGGACGCCGCCCATGTGAGTCATGATCCAGCCCGAAAGCGGACCGCCGACAACGCCGGACATCGGAATGCCGGTCATGAACAGCGCGGTCACCTTGCTGCGCCGCGATGCCGGAAACCAGTAGGTCAGATAGAACAGGATGGCCGGAATGAACCCTGCTTCAGCCACGCCCAGCAGAAAGCGCATGATGTAGAAGCTCATGGGCGTGGTCACGAACATCATGCCCGCCGAGATGATGCCCCACGTGATCATGATCCGTGCGATCCATCGCCGCGCGCCGACGCGAAGCAAGAGCAGATTGCTCGGCACCTCGAACAGCAGATAACCCACGAAGAAAACACCCGCACCGGCGCCGTAGACGGCGTCGCTGAAATTCAGGTCCTTGAGCATCTGCAGTTTTGCAAAGGCAACGTTGATGCGGTCCAGATACGCGCAGAGATAGCAGAGAAACAGGAATGGCAATAGTCGCCACGTGATCTTCGCAAACGTGGCGGCTTCGTCGCGTTTGCTGAGGGAAACCGTACTGGCGGGAATCATGCTTGTCTCCTGGGGGCGGATTGGAGCGGGACGCCGGCCGTTCTACGTGGCCGTGTCGTCCTGCACTTCTTGTGCTGAAGCTTGATACGGGTCAGTCGAACATGTCCGGCTGGGTTGCCACGAGGTCGTTCCAGATCGTCTGGAAATGCAGCCAGCCGATGTACTCGCTGCCCACGTGTTCGCGGCTATAGCGCGCCCGGTCCGGCGTGACGAGCTTCGGCGTGATGCCGGTTGCATCGATCAGAAGCTGCTGCTGGCAGCAGCGTTCCAGCGCGATAAACCAGAAGGCCGCAGCTTCTATGCTGTGCCGGCTTGCCGTCAGCAAACCGTGGTTCTGGTGAATCGCCGCCTTCACGCCCTTGAACGCATTTGCCACCTTGTGGCCCGCCTTTTTCTCCACCGCGACTTGTCCGGCTTCATCGCCGATCACGACGTGGTCCTCGAAGAACGCAGCCGCGTCCTGCGTGATCGGCTCGAGCTTCTTGCCGAGAGAGGCGTAGGCCGTGCCGTAGACCGTGTGCGCATGGCACATTGCCACGATGTCCTGATGCATCTCGTGCACCGCTGCGTGCAGGACGAAGCCAGCGCGGTTGATCGCATGATTGCCCTCCACCACGCGCCCTTCATGGTCCGCGCAGATCAGGTTCGAGACCTTCACTTGCGAGAAGTGGATGGCCATCGGATTGGTCCAGTACAGGCCTGGATTTTCCGGATCGCGCACCGTCAGATGCCCGGCGAACCCATAGTCGAAGCCCTGCAGCGCGAATGCCCTGCATGCGCCGACAAGTCGCTCCTTCAAATGTTGCCGATGCGCCGCCGGGTCCGAAAACACGGGCAAGTCCGGGAAGATCAGACCCTCTTGTTCCGGCTGATAGATCGATACCTTGCCGTCCTTCACGATCTTTTCCACGACTTCCGAACCCGCTTCCATGACTGCCGCCATTTGCTTTCTCCTGTTGAATCATCAAGTTGCTTTACAGGGTTCTACTGTCGGCTTTGCAGCAGTTGTTGACAAACGATGACTGTTCATACAAAGATGAACCCCATTCATGTATCGATGAAAACCATTACAAAAACGGAGACGCCCAGGCATGCGACGCATCCCCAATTTCGTGCTGCTGCGCGCGTTCGAAGCAGCGGCACGGCTTGAAAGCTTCACGCTTGCTGCAGAGGAATTGCATCTCACGCAATCGGCCATCAGCCATCAGGTGAAGGAACTGGAAGCCTATTTCGGCGTGCCGCTGTTTCACCGGCGAAACCGCCGGGTCGAGACGACGGCGGAAGGACGGCGTCTGTTCGACAGCCTCGGCCGCGTGTTCGATGTCATTGAAAACGCCTGCAGCGAAGTTGCGCTCGCGCCCCAGGCGCAGGTGCTCGCCGTGCATTGCGCACCGAGCCTTGCTGTGAAATGGCTGGGTCCGCGCTTGCCCATGTTCATGCAGGCGCACACGGACATCACGATCAGGCTGTCATCGGGCGCGGAGCCGGTGGACCTCACACGTCTGCATGAAGTCGATGTCGCGATCTCCTACGGCGCGGCGATCGAGCGTCCGGGATTGCAGGTCGATGCGCTCGGGGCCGAACGCATTGTTCCGATGTGCTCGCCCGCCATGTTGCGCGACGACGTATCGCTCGAGGAGCAGGCCAGGGCTTTTACGCTGATCGATTCACAATTGAGCCGGGTCACGTGGCGCGACTGGTTCGTGCTCAACGGCATGGAGTTTCCGAACAAGCCGCGGCCATCGTTCGATCGCGGTGCGCTGGCGATTTCCGCAGCGGTCGATGGCATGGGCATGGCGCTCGAAACCACGCGCCTCGCCGAGCGCGAATTTGCGCGTGGAGAACTGGTGGAGTTCGGCGCCGGGTACTTCAAGCCGTTCATGCGCGAGACGCATTTTGTATCGTTCAGGACGAGCGACAGGAACGTCGAGAAGGTCAAGACGTTCCGGGCCTGGCTGGCGGAGAAAGCGGGGATGGATGGGCAGTCGGTGACTGGCGGTTGAGACGAATGAGCCCCTTCGCTCAAACGTGCTTGTAATAGAAGGTCGTGCTGCAAAACGCGCCGTCCGGCATCAGCGCGTACTTCGGCACAACGCCAACGCGCTGCCAGCCTGCCCGCGCGTAGAGCCGCTCGGCATCGCCGCCGGTGACCGTATCGAGCACGAGCACCGACTTGCCTTCCTCACGCGCGGTTTCTTCGACAGCCGTCATGAGCTGTTGCGCAATGCCTCTGCGGCGACCCATGCGATGCACCAGCATCTTGGCAATATCCGCGCGATGCGGCTGGTTGTCCGGCTGCGCCATGATGAGTTGCACGGTGCCGAGAATGCGTCCCTCGCGATCTTCTGCGACGAGCAGCGCTCGCTCTGCGCGCACTACGGCTTCGCCCACGCTGCGCCAAAATGCAACGGCCTTCTCGCGCGACAGCGGCAGCATGAAACTGACCGAGGCGCCCCCTTCCACGCAATCGATCAGCACGTCGGCCAATGCTTCCACACAGGACATTGCTTCATGGGCGCCGATGCGTCGTACGCTCACGTCCTCGAACATAGGTTTCTCCAGGTGTTGGTGAAGGGGAAATGTTGCCAGCGCCAAAAATTTTCCGGTAATGAACGTCCGTTGTTTTCTTAGGATACGGTCGTGCAGGCGAACACGCGTTGAAAGATCAGCGATTGCCCTGCAACAAGCCACTGCTGTGCACTCAATTCCGGCAAAATGACACGGTGGCGAGCGCAGCTCGAACCATTGGCGCGCTCGAATCACATCACTAACGATAGGAGACAGCACGTGCAATCAGGCAGACCAGCTTGGAGGGTTCTCAGCGGTGCGGTTTTTGCGGCGTTCGCATTCTCGGCAGTGTCGCCGGCATCGGCGCAAGTGGCAACGGGCGATACATCCGCGCAAAAAATCGCGTTATCGAACAACTATGCGGGCAACAGTTGGCGTCAGATGATGCTCAAGAGCTGGTCCAACGTCGCAGACGCAGCGGTCAAGCAAAAGGTCGTCGCGGCCGCCCCCACCTTCACCACGGCCGAAAGTCAGGCAACCGAACAAGTCCAGCAGATCCAGAACCTGATCCTCCAGGGCTTCAAGGCGATCGCGGTCGATGCCGTCTCGCCTACCGCGCTCAACGGCGTGATCAAGCAGGCATGCGCGGTGGGCGTGACGGTCGTGTCCTTCGATGGCATCGCTACCGAGCCTTGCGCATACCGGATCGCCGTCGACTTCCAGGGCATGGGCAAGATGCAAGTGGACTACTTGGCCAAGCGTCTGAACGGCAAGGGCAACCTGCTCGAGATTCGCGGGCTCGCCGGCGTCTCGGTCGATGATGAAATTCACCGCGGCATGGTGGACGAGCTGAAGAAATATCCGAACCTGAAAATAGTCGGTTCGGTACATGGCGACTGGACACAAACCGTCGCTCAAAAACAGGTCGCCGGCATCCTGCCTACCTTGCCGCAAATCGACGGCGTGCTCACGCAAGGCGGGGATGGCTTCGGTACGGCACAGGCGCTGAAGGCCGCAGGCAGGCCGACACCGATCATCATCCTCGGCAACCGTCAGGAAGAACTCGCGTGGTGGGCCGAACAGAAGAAGACCGGCTACGAGACGATGTCCGTCACCATTCCGCCGGGGGCATCCACGTTTGCGTTCTGGGTCACGCAGCAATTGCTGGCCGGCAAGAAAATGCCGCATGACATCCGCATGCCAGTGCTCGAAGTGAAGCCTGAAGAGCTTGACGCCGTGCTGGCAAAGACGCCGCCAGGATCGCTTGCGAACAAGGAATACACGCGCGAGGAAGTGGTGGCTGTCGTGGACGGGAAGTAGTGAACGGGCAGCGCCGGCTTTGACGGGCCGGCGCTGACTTCATGCAGGCTTAGCGTGCAGCGCCCCGAACGCTTACATGCAGCGCATAAACGGATGAAGTCGCAGTAATGAACAAGCGGTTCTTGTGCAAGCCGCCAAACGTCAGGTTCGCCACGACCTCGGGAATCAGGATCTTGCCGAGCAAGGTGCCATCCGGCGCGTAGCAATGCACCCCGTCGTCCGCGCTGGTCCAGACATTGCCGTGCTCGTCGGTTCTCAAGCCGTCGGGCACACCGGTTTCCATCGATACGAAAATGCTTCCGTTGCGCAATGCGCCGTCACTCGCGACATCGAAGACGCGGATGTGGCGTGGACCGTTCTCATCGTGGGACGCGCCGGAGTCGGCTATGTACAGACGTGACTCGTCGGGCGAAAACGCGAGTCCGTTGGGCTTGACGAAATCATCGGTGGCAAGCCGCACGTGGCCATCGTCCGGGGAGATGCAGTAGACATTGCATCGTCCAATATCGCTCGGCGCGCGGAACCCTTCGTAGTCGCTCATGATCCCGTAGTCGGGGTCCGTAAACCAGATCGCGCCGCGCGAATCCACGACCACATCGTTCGGCGAATTGAGCCGCTTGCCTTCGAAATGCGATGCGAGAACCACGACGCTGCCATCGTGTTCCGTGCGCGAGACCTGACGGCCGCCGTGTTCGCAGGTCACGAGCCGCCCTTCCCGGTCACGTGTATTGCCATTGCTGTAGTTCGAATTCGAGCGATAAACCCCTACGCCCATGCCCGGCGCCCATCGCATCATGCGATTGTTCGGGATGTCGCTCCAGATCAGCAAATCGGTCGCCGGAAAATACACGGGCCCTTCGGCCCATAGGCACTCGCTGGTCAGCTTTTGTAGCGGCGCGTTGAGCTGGACCAGTGTGCGAAAGCGCGGGTCGTGTACTTCAAGCTCGCCAGGTTTCATCTGCGTGTCCCTTATTGAAATGTTCGCTTAGCGCAGCGCCTTGCCGCCCGCCGCGACCGTCACGGCAATGATCAGTACTCCATACACGATCGACCGGACACCCGCGTCCGCGCCGACCGCGTTGAGTACTGCGTTCGTGAGGAACAGGAACATCGACGCGCCCCACACGCCGGCGATCGTCGGTTTTCCGCCCGTCACGAGCGTGCCGCCGATCACGACCACGGCGATCGATATCAGCATGTACTCCACGCCCATGTCGAGCGACGCGCCGCCGGACACCGCCGCAAGCAGCAGCGCCGTGAACGCCGCGATCACCGATGACAACACGTACGCAATGCAACGTGTCCAATGCACATCGACACCGGCGAGCCAGGCTGCGCGTGAGTTCTGCCCGATCGCAGACAACCTTCGTCCGTAGTTGGAACGATGCAGCAGCACGCCAAGCAAAAGCGACAACACCAGCGCCGCCAGCGCGATATACGGAACATGCGCGAAGCGACCATTTGCAAACGCGCCGAGCGCCGCGGGAGGTGGCGGAAGCTGTCGGCCTTGCGTGATCGCGAGCGACTGGATGATGAAGCTCGATGACAACGTTGCGATGATCGGCGGAATACGCAGCAGCCGGATCAGCGCGTAGTTGGCAAGCCCGACGGCAATCCCCACGCCGACCACCGCCGCCAGACCAAGCGCAATCTGGTTGTTCGATCCGTTCATGACATGCATGCTGACGACGCCCGCAAGCGCGATGGTCGATGGCACTGACAAGTCGATGTTGCCCACACCAGAGGTAATGACAAGCATCTGCCCGAGGCCGACCAGCACCATGAACACGCCGTAGATCAGCGCCGTCTGCGCGACGTTGCTTGCAATCGAGAAGCCGAAGATGGTGACGATCGCGAACCAGACGAGGATCGCGCCCGCGAACGACCACACCCAGGGCGCCTGGATGCCTTTGAGGCGAGTCAGCAGTCTGGCGTTCGCCGTCGAAGCCGACGGCGTTTCCTTGTCGTTATGCGCTTCGCTGGGTGTTTGCAGGCTCATTGGCGGTCTCCGCGTTGCAGCAGCACACGCAGCGACAGCACCACGATCAGGATCGCGCCCTGCATGCCGACCTGCCAGTCCGAGGAGATGTTCAGGAATGCGAGGAATGATGCGGCAAGCGTCAGCGTGATGGCACCCAGCACCGCGCCGACCACCGACACGCGGCCGCCGACGAATTCGCCGCCGCCGAGGATCACAGCCGCTATGGACAACAGCGTGTATCGCAAGGCGAGATTGGCATCGGCGGAAGTGGTCAGGCCCAGGAGCGACAAGCCAGACAACACGCCGAAGAAACCCGCAATGCCGTAGAGCGTCGCCTTGCTGCGCACGAGCGACCAGCCAAACCGGCGCATTGCGCGTGGATTGCCCCCTGCGCCACGAATGCGCACGCCCGCCGACGAACGCATCAGCAACAGATGTCCGATCAACGCAATCAACGCCGACCAGACGATGGGCGCCGCAATCCACGGCGTCTGGTAGTTCATCGCCGCGCCGATCCACTCAGGGCTCGTGCCGCCCGGCGACGGCAGCAGCACGATCGCAAGGCCGCTCCAGACGAACGCCAGCCCGAGCGTCACCACGATCGACGGAATCTGCCGCAACTCGATCAACGCGCCGACCGCGGCATAAGCCAGCACGCAGCCGGCCAGGGCCAGCACGCCGAGCCATGGCTGCTTGACCAGCAACGTCGCGCCGATGCAGGCGACGAGACTTACGAAGGGTCCTATCGACAAATCCAGGTCGTTGACCGTGATGATCGCGAGTTGCGCGAGCGTCGCAAGAACGATCGGTACGGCAAGGTTCAGCAGCAGGCTCGAACCGAAGTAGCTCAGCGTGGCCGGCTGCAGGAACAGGATGGGCACGAGCACGGCGACCAGCGAAATGGCCGGCAGCAGCGCGCGCAATCGCGCCTGGGTGATCGCAAACGTCATGCGGCTTGCTCCTCGAAACTGGCGGCCAGCAGCGCTTCTTCCGTGCATTCGTCGGCATGGAGCACGCGTGTGACGGATGCCGAGCGAAACACGTAGGTCCGGTCGCAATGCGACAGTTCTTCGTTCTCGGTCGTGTACCAGATGAAGGTACGGCCTTTCGCGGCTTCGTCGCGTACGAGCTGGTAGATGTCGCGCTTGGTGCCGACATCGACACCCCGGGTGGGATCGTCCATCAGGATCAGGTCGGCATCCGACGCCAGCGCCCGTGCGAACAGCACCTTTTGCTGGTTGCCGCCGGAGAGCGAGAGAATGCCGGCGTTCATGGATGCGCCCCGGATACCGATCTTCACGCGCCACGCTTCCACGACCGCGCGAGCGGCGGCAAAGTCGACCAGCCCGAAACCCGGCCGGCGTCTGGTTCCCGTTGCCGTGCCGCCGCTCAGCCAGCGCAAATCGAGATTCTGCGCGATCGACCAAACGGGGAATATGCCGTCGCGTCCTCGATCGCCGGCCACGAACGCCACCTTTGCGCGGCCCGCTCCGCGGCTCGTCGCCGCTTCGTAGATGGCAAGCAGCGCTTCAGTCTGTCCCTGCCCCGCGAGCCCGGCAAAACCAATCACCTCGCCGTGCGACGCATCGATCTTCGTGCGGCGTCCGGAGCCGAGCGTCCACTGATATTGCGGACCGGCCGCGCGTTCTACGCGTGCGCGCAAGGCGTCGGGCGTCTTATCGGCTTCGAGGTGCTGGCCCATGGCGGTGATGATCGTTTCGCGGCTGAGATTCTCACGCCCGAGCACGCTCACGATACTGCCGTCGCGCATCACCATCACGCGGTCTGCAACCCGCTGTATTTCGCCGAGCATATGGGTGATCAGCAGGCACGTGATGCCGCGCTCCGCCGCCTTGCGCACGAAGGCGAGCAACTGTTCGGCGGTGTGTGCGTCGAGCGAGGACGTGGGTTCGTCGAGAATCACGAGGCGCACCGGGGCGTCGGTGACGGTAAAGGCGCGTGCAATCTCGACCATCTGCCGTTGCGTCAGGGTGAGATCGGACACGAGCTCTGTGCCGATCAGACCGTTGCCGGGAAAGATTTCTTCGAGCTTCTCGCGCATGAGCGCAGTCGCCTGACGCCGCCAGCCTCGCCCACGCAATTGCGGATGCACGATGCACATGTTCTCCGCAATGCTCAGGTTCGCGCACAGCGACAACTCCTGGAACACGCAGCGCACGCCCGCGTGGCGCGCGACGTTGGCGTCGTAGCGCGGCGATGGCGCGCCATCGACTTCGATCTTCCCTTGCGTCGGCTCGAATACGCCGGCAAGCACGGCCATGAGCGTGGATTTCCCGGCGCCGTTATGCCCCGCTATCCCCACGCATTCGCCCTGCAAGAAGCTGAAATCGATGTCGGTCAGCGCGCGAACGCGGCCAAATGTCTTGCTGATTCCGTGAAAGCGGATCAGTGCCTGGCCGCCTGTCTCTGCCATTTTTATTTCGCCCATTCACATGCTCCGCGTGTCTGGTTACGACATGACGCGCCCGCCGCAGGCAGGCGCGTTCAGCTTACTTCTTGTCGAGCAGCGCGACGGTCTGCGGCAACGTGTAGGTCACGTCGCTGATGCCGCCTTGCGGTGTCGCCTGCAGCTTCGCCTGCAACTGTTCCTGGGAGATCTCGAGAAGCGGCACGTTGATGGTCACGTCCTTCGGGATCTTCTTGCCGGCCAGCACCTGCTGCGCCACCCAGAATGCAAACGATACGGCGCCCGGCGGATTGGACAGCGAACGCGACTGGTAGCCGTTTTTCGACTGTTCGTTCCACCAGTTGAGCTCTGCATACGTGCTGCCGATGATCATCGCTGGAACCGGACGGTTGGCGGCCTTGAAAGCCTGCGCAATACCGAACGACATCTCACCTTCGGTCGCCACGCCATCGACTTGCGGCAGTGTAGGCAGAATGCCGGCCACGGCTTTCTGCGCGACGGATTGTGTCCAGTCGCCGTTCACAGATCCGACCAGCTTCAACCCCGGATACTTCTTCAGTCCCGCGAGCACGCCTTCGTGCATGAGGTTATCCACGGATATACCCGCCACACCCCGCACTTCCAGGATATTGCCCTTGCCGTTAAGCCGCTTCGCGAGATAGTCGACACCCGCTTCACCCCAGCCCTTGAAATCGAAGTTGACACGATAAGCGCAAGGTTCATCGACAATGCCATCGAACGACACCACGACCACGCCGGCCGCGCACGCTTTCTTGATGGTTCCGTTGAGCGCGGTGGGCGAGACCGCGTCGATCACGATCGCGTTATAGCCCTGGAGAATCAGGTTCTGAACCTGCTGGGCTTGTTCGGTGACCTGGTTCTCAGCGGTGGTGAAGGCCGGCGCGGCGGCAACCTTCTTGTCCTGCACCGCCGCCGTCGATACCGCGCCCCAGCTCTTGAGCATCGACTGCCGCCAGGCGTTGCCCGCGAAGCTGTTGGACAGCGCAATCTTTTTCTGCGATGTATCGCCGGTCGCCACTTGCGCGTGCGCCGCCGAGCCCATGCACGTCGCAACGGACGCGACCGCCAGCGCAACCGCGCCGAACCGCTGTTTTCCTGAACCGATCATCGATTTTGTCTCCTGTTATCACAGCGTTTTTGATTTTGATGCTGCGTGCGTCATGCGCTGCGGTCTTGCGTGTTTCTGCTAAGCCACTCCCTTCGCTCGGCGAGTGCCTTCCCACAGTCCGTTCAGATAAACCGCGCCGAGCGCCCGGTCGTAGAGGCCGTAACCCGGCTTGCCCGTCTCGCCCCAGATCATGCGGCCGTGGTCCGGGCGGATATACCCGGTGTAATCGGCATCACTATAAGCCTGCATGATCGCCGCCATGTCGAGCGAACCATCCGCTGAACGATGCGCCGTCTCGTGGAAGTCGCCCTTGTCGTTCACCTTGACGTTGCGCATGTGCGCGAACGGAATGCGGCCGCGCGCCGTGAATTCCCGGACCATCGCGGCGACGTCGTTGGCGGTGTCCGCGCCAAGCGAGCCCGAGCATAACGTGAGCGCGTTCGCGGGACTATCGACAATAGCGAGCACGCGCTCCAGGTCTTCCCGATTCTTGACGATGCGCGGCAGGCCAAAGATGGGCCGCGGCGGATCATCGGGATGGATCGCCATCCGGATTCCCGCCTCTTCCGCCACCGGAATGATGCGCTGCAAGAAGTATTCGAGATTTTCCCAGAGACGGGCTTCGTCGCACGAGGCGTATTCGGCCAGCAGCGCGCGCAGCTGGCCCCCGTCGTAGCTCGTATCCCAGCCGGGCAACTGGATGCCATCATCGGGATTGATGTTCGCGACTGTATCGACGTCGAAAGCAAGCGTGGTCGAGCCATCGGGCAGACGCTTTTCGAGCGTGGTCCGGGTCCAGTCGAACACCGGCATGAAGTTGTAGCAGACGACCTTGATGCCGGCCGCGCCGAGATGGCGCAGCGTCTGCGCGTAATTCGCTATCAATGCGTCGCGCGATGGCTTGCCGAGCTTGATGTCCTCGTGCACCGGCACGCTTTCGATCACGTCGAGCGCCAGACCCGCAGCACGAACGGTGTCACGCAACCCGGTGATCTTCGCGAGCGGCCAGGTCTCGCCCACGGGCACGTCGTAGATGGCGGAAACAATGCCGTACATGCCGGGGATCTGGCGGATATAGGCAAGCGTCACCGGATCGTCGGGGCCGAACCACCGAAATGTCATCTTCATGTCTGGTCTTCCAGGAATGCAACGTGAACACTCGAAATGCTATGCTCGCGGACGGTGCGTTGGTCAGGCGGTCAGGTGGTCAGGCCACTCGACCGCCGAGGCAGTATAGCGACTCGCTTTTGAGCGCGCAATTCAATTGATGGAGTGACGTGATGGACCTGCCGAATCTCAAAGCGGAGCGCTTGTACCAGAAGATTTCGACGCTGCTGACCGGGCTGATCAAGGACGGCACATTCGCACAAGGAGTGGCCTTACCAGCGGAGCGCGAACTCGCGAAGCAGCTCGGCGTTGGCCGCTCGTCGGTGCGCGAGGCACTGATTGCGCTCGAGATAGCGGGCTGGGTCGAGATCCGCACGGA
>NZ_JBSIPA010000017.1:0-36359 GCF_053574605.1 Caballeronia sp. M23-90
TGGCGCTTGGAAGTTTCGGTGTATTACGATGTATTTATACATCGCAAGGCGTTGATGCTTAAAACACCGCCCTTACTGAATCCCCGGCCACTTGCTCGCGAACTATGTACCGTTAAGGTATAAGACCTTAAAGCCGGGTTTTTTTTCGCCTATACGGTTTGGATTGGTCTTCTAGATGCGAAGAAAGACCGCCGCGAACAGCATCATTGCGAAGAGCAATTTGATGAAAAGCAGTGTCGGTTTGAACATGCCAAGCAGCAACCACGCAGCGATGAAACACCCTCCAGCAATCGAGTTCCAAAAGGGCGTCGACGGGCACACGCTCAAATTGCAAAGAAACAAGACAAGGCAAAGGACACCGAGGATACCCCTCTGGTAGACACGCTCAAGGCTCGAAAATCGATTAAGCATCGCTGTTCCCCTTGGCTGCCTTCATTTTGATTCCGCGCCACAGCAGAACCGCAGCTTCCAGCAGTGCTACGCCCGCCAAGACGAGAAGCCAGAAGCGCACCGCGCGGGTCCAATCGAGTTGCATGAGGGTATCAACTATGGTCATTGAGTTGCTCCTTCGTGTTGGCGGCTTGCCTTGTTGCGTTAGCCGATGACTCATATTGACAGTTCGGTAGGGTAGTCAAGTCGCCACAAAACCGATCGATGCTGGCACTGCATATTGACGATTGCTGCTAAAAATTTGCGAACTGGTCTGCGATTTCATCTACCAGGAACGCCGGCGTTTCTGCGACGGTCGCGGCAGCTGGCGAGTGCGCTTGGTCTAAGGCTGTTGCTATGTTCACAGCGGGCGTTATCTCGTTTGTTTCTCGCAATGGGCTTTCCCACGTGACATGATCAGCCGTCGCAGTGCCAGTCACCGTCACGGTATTCCTCGCGCGCACGGCCGCGCTCGCGATCGACCGGAATGCTCCCGCGCGCAGGCGCGCATTGTCGAACTGAGAGAGGTAGGCGAAAAGATCGGGGTCTATCGCTTCGTTGAGGGTGATTTTCACCAGCATCTTGCCGTTCATGCGAGTGCTCCCGCTGGTTTGCGCTCCCGGATAAGCGCTGCTTCACCAATAATAAGGAAGCCTTTCACGTTGGCATAGCAGGGTGCTGCAAGGACGTCGAGCGGGACACGCTGGAACGCAGCTTGAATCGCCGGCTCATAAAGTGCAGCGCCGCCGCCTGTCAAGACGATCGACCGCAGATCCGCGGTACGACCAACGCGGTTCTGCATCTCCTTGACGGTCGCAAGGATGACCGCTTGTGACTGTTTAACAAGCGGCGCCAGTTCAATGTCTTTGCCATAGAAAAGAAACGGTTTGTTTTCGCGTAAGCACTTGTCGATCCGTTCGATGTCGCTCACGGTGTCGCCCTCGTTACTTGAGATGAGGGAGGCGATGCGCTGATAGATCTGAGACGCCCCGCCCGGCGCTCCGCCGCTTCGGCGGTCGTTCATCGTGAAGCCATTCGCTACTACCCAATCGGTCGTGAAATAGCCAACATCGATAACAAGGTGCGCGTTCTCGCGATCGAAGCGACTGCCGCCGTATTCGGAAAAAGAAACTAGGGAGCCGAGTGGCTGCGGGATAACCTTGACGGCACCGATGCGCACCGGCCCATGGCCGAAGTCATGAGTTCCAGTAAATGTCGTTTTGAGTTCGCTCGAATGCCGGGTGATCGTATGCACTGGCAAGCCAAGAACGAGAAGTTCGACATCATCGACCCCAGCGAAATGCAGCGAGCCACCAAGCAGCGCAGCGTAATTGGGCGTCAAGCAAAAGTCTTCTGACAACGTCCGTCCGGCGTTGCCATATGCAGATGAGATGTCCACACCTGGGCCAACTTCGTATGCCGTCCCGCCGACCCTGATTGGAGCAACCTTGCGCGATGCGACGATGCCTTGGCCGTACGCCGAGACGGCGTCGTCCACCGCGATCGGTGTGAGCGACGGAAACATTTGCGTCGCTATGTCAGACCCCATTCGGAATGCGCTTTTTGTGTTTCCGTAGCCGACGTCGATTGCGAATACTGATGACTTCATGCTCTCTCCAGAGTAGGGGTTAGTTGCCGCAGATGCTGGGCCACTTATTGGGCACTTAAGTGCCCAAAGGAAAGGTTAGACAACCACTTGGGCACTTATTGGGCCAAAATGTGGCCCAACGGTTTGATCCGCACTTGGGGTTTGCCAAGCTTGGCCTCTTAAGTGCCCAAAATGTGGCCCAGGCAATTACGGTGATCTAACTTTAACGGCCTGCGCAGCATGTCAAGGATCGAAAAGCTAACTACATTTACCTACCTTTTGAAGCCGCCTATTCATCAAGGTCCGGTTATTCTCCTTTTCATACCCCGCGCGTCCTGCGCATCGACCTCCAAGTTTGACCATCGAGGGCCTCGCTTTGCCTAGCGAAAAGCTCTTCTGTCCTGGCTCCAAGTTGTTGGGGCTTTTTTCTGATTCGAATCAAGTACACAGTGGTCAAAGTTGAGGACCACTGGACAGCGATATCCATTAGGTTTGCGGGCAGTTCAGCCCCTGTAAGTGAGTTGAGACACTGTGTATGCGGACACCTCGGACATTTTCCGGGTTCGCATCGACAGCACTCAAGCTCACATGGACACATCCTTTCAGCATACGAAGCTGGGCGCGTTACGCGAAGTCCGACACACGGCGACTGAGTGAACGTGCTTGGGGATGGGGGCATCGGCAATCCAGGTAACGGATTGGCTGAACCCTGTACGGAAGACGAACGGTAGGCGCAGCCGGAGAAAGAAATGCGCAAAAAGTATTACCGAGCAAATGGCCAAGGTGTGTGCGGAGCGCGAGCAACGCGTGAGCACGCAAACGACGCAGAAAAGCGTCTAGGCCGGCGCGGTAGCCGCAGCAGCCGCCTAGCCGGGTCGCGGAGCGAAATGCTCTGCTTACCTGACCAGCGATGCAGCACGCCGTACCGAGCGACAGTGATCCCGCAACGCGGGGCCGGTTCGATAGGGCGGGTGCAGCAACTTCGCGGGCGATCTTCACGCGGGAGCGTGATGGATTGGCAGCAGGCAGCAGGACAGTCGAACACGTTTCTTCCACGTGTTGGGTTGATCGAATGGAATCGCTAAAGAACAGGAAGGTAAGACCCGGCGGGGTACGCAACGCGCAGCGCGATACAGATACGACGGGGATAGGCTCCAGTCGATTCTCGCGAAGCGCACCGAGGCAGAGAGCGTGACGGCCGCCGAGCAATGGGTGGTTGGGCTGAGATCAACAACGGACGATAGGTTTTGGGGAGGGCGCTTTATGCAGATCAGCAATCGTAAGGGCAGGAGGTTTTCGGCGCGTTGGCTGATCGCGTCGGCCGTGCTCGGCGCGTCAGTACGGACGGAGGCCTAATCGATGTCGGCCATTTTGAATGTATCCGCAATCCTGAAGAGCTATCGCTTTCCGCCCGATTTCCGCGGTGCGTTTGAGCGATTGTTCCTCGATAACGTGAATCGAGTCCATAGCCGCACGCGGATCAGTGCAAAGGCGCTTTCGATCAAGACGCAGGAGTACCGCATGCGAAAGCTGTGCCGTTCGTTCGAGGAACTTCGCGAGAACGGCTACGCGCTTCAAAGTCCGTATTCGCTTAAAGGCAAACACATTCAAGCGCTTGTCGATTTGTGGGTTAAGGACGGCCAATCGGGCGGGACAATAGAAAACAAGCTCACGTATTTTCGAGCGCTCGCCGAGTGGATGGGTAAATCCGGCCTGGTCGGCGCGCTGTCGGATTATGCGGACAGAAAAGCGCTCGGGCTCGTCAGGTCCTATGTCGCGCTGTGCGACAAATCCTGGGAAGGAAACGGGGTAGATGCGGTAGCCAAAATCGAGGAAATTGCTTTGACAAACGTCAACGTTGCTATGCAGTTGAAGTTGCAGGCCACATTCGGTTTGCGAGTTGAAGAAAGCTTCATGCTCCGCCCTACTGAGGCCATTCGCGACGCGGCCTTCTTGGCGGTCGTTCGCGGAACAAAGGGCGGCAGAGCCCGAGAGGTGCCGTTGGAATTTAAGTTTGCCGTCCTCGAAGAAGCTGCGCGAGTGACGAATCCCTATACGGGTTCAATGATGCCGCATGGCAGGACGATGGCGCAGTGGAGGAATCACTACTACTACGTTCTCCAATGTCACGGAGTGACAGAAGATGGGATCGGCGTAACCAGTCACGGCCTGCGGCACCAATATCTTCAACAGTTGTATGAGCGCCTGACGAGTGTTCCTGCGCCGATCAAGGGCGCGCTCGAGCGCGTTGACCGGGAGACGCATCGTGCAGCTATTCAACGTGTTGTGGAAGCTGCGGGACACAGTCGCGCAACGAAGGCAAACGCCTATCTATCAACTCATCGGATACAGGCGGCAGCGCAGGTGCCAAAGGTCTCGCTCGAACAAGCGACGGCGGCGCTCATCACGACAGGCGGGAACAAGAGTCACGCGGCGGCTGCCTTGGGAATCTCCCGGCAGGCGCTTTATCGGGTATTGGCCGGAACGGACTGGTCCGGCTCGTAGTGACATTTGGCAGTTATGCAAGCGCCGACCATTGACCTTTGTTGAGCGTCAGGCGGGGCGACAGGTTGCGAGTGTTTATAGAGGTGGCCCCGGAAATCTGGACAGTCGGTTAGGTGGAATCGCTGGGTTCTGAGATGGGCATAATGCCTATAAAGGAAACCAGACGATGACGAAGAGAACCCGGCGCACGCATTCAGCGGCGTTCAAGGCGAAGGTGGCACTGGCAGCCGTACGCGGCGAGCGCACGCTGGCAGAATTGGCGCAGCAGTTTGAGGTTCATCCGAACCAGATCACAGAATGGAAGCGGCAGTTGCAAGAACGAGCGGCCGATGTGTTTGGCGCGGCGGGCGTGCCCGTCAATGAGCCGCCGGTCGATCTGAAGACGCTTCACGCAAAGATCGGCCAATTGGCGCTGGAGAATGATTTTTTGTCCGGCGCGCTCGGCAAGGCAGGCCTGCTGAGCGCAAAAAAATGATTGATCGTGCCCACCCCCTACCGGTTTCCCGGCAGGTCAAGCTGGTCGGCATCAGTCGATCCAGTGCGTACTACGCGCCGAGCCTGGTCAGTGCCGCGGATCTGGCGCTCATGCGCCGCATCGACGAGTTGCACCTGGAGCATCCGTTTGCCGGCGCGCGCATGTTGATGCGCCTGCTCAAGCGAGAGGGCATAGTGGTCGGACGCAAGCACGTCGGCACGTTGATGCGCAAAATGGGCATTGAAGCGCTGTATCGCAAGCCGAACCTGAGCCGCAAACATTTGGCGCACAAGATCTGGCCGTACCTGCTGCGCGATCGGAAGATCGAGCACAGCAACCAGGTGTTCGCACTGGACACGACCTACGTGCCTATGGCACAGGGCTTCGTCTATCTCACTGCTGTGATCGATTGGGCTAGCCGTCGTGTTTTAGCGCACCGGGTTGCGATCACGATGGAAGCCGAGCATGCGGTGGCAGCACTTGAAGAAGCATTCGCGAAATATGGATTGCCTGAAATCGTCAACACAGATCAAGGCAGCCAATTTACCAGTACGGTCTTCACAGACGCGGTCTTGTCGCGTGGGATCGCTTTGTCGATGGATGGCAAGGGAAGCTGGCGAGACAACGTTTTTATCGAACGACTGTGGCGTAGCGTGAAGTACGAAGAAGTGTATTTGAAGGCCTATGAGTCCGTCGGCCAGGCACGGCAGTCGATCGCTAACTACCTGACGTGGTACAACCAGCAAAGGCCTCATTCAAGTCTGTCGGACAAGACCCCGGATGAAGCTTACTTCGCGATGCTGCCCGCGATGAAAACGGCAGCGTGACCGCCCAGCGTTCCACTTAAAAATCGAAAAAACTGTCCGACCGAACGGGGCCACCTCTTATAAACGACAGCGGAGCTGCGTTTGCGACTGTTACATCAACAAATAGGATTCGAAAATCGAGGTTGTACTCGTTTTGTGAGATCCGCTTTAGATCGAACTGCTGCGATCGGAATTTTTGGTCGCTCGCCGTTTTGGCGCGGAGTTGGTTCGTTTTTGGTTCGTTTGTAACACCCCCTGGGTCCGAAATATTAGTCGCGTATTTCAAACACTTAGAAGGTTTCGACTCTTTGGGAGGGGCTATACGCCGTATAAGGGGGCGAAAAAAGCCGCCTGGACCGCCCCTACGGCAATTGATAGGGCGTATCAACTTGTCTGGTGCAATGGAAAGTGAGATCCGTGCTAGATAAGTGAAAACGACGTGATTGTCAGCGATCCAAATATGGGAGAGTTTATTGGCCGGTGTTGGCCTGGCCGAACGCGGAAATACTTGTTGAACAGGGGACCACCTGTTGACGCTATGTCGGTTTTCACCTCAATTATTCTCCGTGTGCTCAGCCTGCAGCGTCGACGCTGTCGTGTTCCTGATGAAATCGAGCAACAGATTGAAGTACGCGCCGGGGTCGCTGCCAGCGTCTTCCTCGTTCCACCTGTCGACATACCCCGAGGCCTTCGCGTCGAGTTTCACCCGCGGCAAAGTGCTTGTCTTGTAGATCCTCCATAGCCGTTGAAATTTTTCGATCACTGCCCGGTCCGCTTCAGCTTTGAGCGATTCTGCGTGGAGCCGAGCTGACTCTGCGGCTGTCTTTTTTGCAAGCCTAGCCCTTTTCAACGCTTCCCAATACAGCGATGTATTTTTTGCATGTTCCAACGCTTGCAGGTGGGCGAGTCGATATTGCATTGGCTCACGGAGGTTGTGCAGCCAGACTCGGCTCGAAAACGACTCCCGTACAAAGGCTCGGAGGTTGGGCCAATCAACGTCGCGAGGGATACGCCACGCCTCGAGCTCCAAAGCGGATAGCCCAATTCGTGCAATTTTCGCGCGCTTGTCATCGTCAACTCGATGCGTGACAGCTACCTCAATGATTAGGTCTCGCCCTGAGACCAAGACGACGGCGTCCGCAACGATGTCCGCAATTCGCTCTTCCAGGCGCGGAGAGTTATAAGAAACACGACGCTCCTCCAGCACTGTTCGCGAGCTTTTTGTATGCCCGTTATAAGCCGCTGTCGCCTCTACTACCAGTTCTGGTACCGCGATTACGTCGCCGTCCGCGATGACCTGTTTGATGGCACGGTGCAGCGCCGTCTCTGCAGCAGTCGCGCAGCTTCCAGAAACGTCGTGAGCGAAGTGAAATACGTTGTGCGCTCCCTTCTTTGCGACAACTGCGCGATCGCAGGCCGCGCAAGAGCACCTGCATGCGCGGCCACGATCAACCTCTGAAACGTGCACGATTCTCCCATCGCGGTCGACTGCGAATCTCGCCTCGAGCCCAAATCTTTGTGGTGGAGTGTTCAACGTATTTATTTCAGCCCGCCTTCGGCATTTGTCATAGGGCCGAGATTAGTCGTTCAATGGACCATATTTCACTTCCCGTGGCGCGCGAAACAACTTGTGGCGCTACAGGGCTAGCCAGTCAAGCCAGGGGCTGGTCATGGCGTGGTAGCTCATGATCAAACCAAGTAGAACTGCGGCCGTGAGTTCGACTTTCAGCGAAGCGCGATATCGATATGCTGCGCAAACGTACTCGATGGGGGTCATTGGGATTCTCAGGTAAGGCGCCCGGCTAAAGTGCGAGGCGTTGACTCATCATGACGCGTGGGCGGCGTTGTCAAGGAAACGCCTGGCCGACCGTGGCGTGCGGCAAGATAATTGGCGGGAAGGCGAAACGGTGAAGTGCTGGTCAGTTGCGACGGAAAACTCCTGTTTTCCGTCAAAATGTCAGTTAAGGCTACCAGCGGCTGCGCTCGGGCAGATCATCTACAGCGGCGGCGATCCGTGTTTCGAAACTGCAGTCGTCGTCGCCGCCCGTCGCTGGGATGCGCGGAAACTGTACGGAAGCGATGCTGTCGATATAGACGAATTTGGCGAGTTGTACCAACGTCCGGAAACGGGCTGCGTCTTTGAGCACCGGATCGACCGGCCAAAAGTCTCGCATTGTTATTTTACTGTCGACGACTTTTTGAGCGAGCATCCCGAAGATCGGCCCGCGTGTTTCCCAGTCTTCAGTGGTACGCGACAGCAGATCCAGAATGTAGGGAATATCGACTGCAGAGATTTCTTTTCGAGCAAGGTCGAGTAAATCACCTTTCGTTGCAGCGGGTCGATTGAATCGCGTATTCCATATGACACCGGCGCGATCCAGTGCGGCATTCCTGTCAGTTCCGATCGGCTCCCACGGGGTTTGCATTCCGCAGTCTTCGCATGCAATACACACGACCTGCTCGGTCGGCGGTTCTTCGGGCGGACGTGGTTCCGTGTCACCCATTCTCAAGGCGCGTCCAGCACCGGTGCCCCACTTGGATAAATCCAGTTGAGGTCTTGATGGCCTGTCTATCACGCGTTGCGACCAGCCAAAGGACCAATTGCCGCCACAATGAGCGCATGGGAAAAGTTCGTCGGTCATTGGCTAAAAGTTATGATTTCAGTTTCGGCGAATTGTCAGATTAATTGATATCGCCCTGCCTATATTGGCCGAAGAAATGTTCCCACAATTAGCCCAACGTCGAAAGCTTATTTTAATGTCATGCACGTCGATCGGCGATGTGGTTATAGGCTTCATGACTTAAAAGCTGCAATGGTCGAAGCGTTGGTGCGTCAAAAAGTAGACGGTACGAGCGGCCAACAGGAACGGAGATAACCTGTCCCGCACACGAACGCAGGGGCTTTCCATTAAGCGCGAGTGGATGCTCGCCTGCGCTGACCTTGCGAAGGATCTCCCGCGCCTGCTGTTGAACCGCCCGTAGGTGGGTCACCATCGATAGGTCGACGTGATCATCTTCAACGGCGCGCTGTTTCTTTTCCCGGGCTTTTTCCCGCGCTAGCTTTTCAGTCTGTCTGGATTTTTCTGCGGCCGTGCAGGCGTGACAATACTGGCCTTTGCCGATGTGTCCGCAAGAGAACGTGCGCTTCATAACGTGAATGGTGCGAAATTGGATGATCTCATTGCACCACGAAGGGGGCGCTAGTCAAGCGTCGGAACGTCACTCATTAGTGTGCTTTTCTGAATCGTTTGTCGATCATCGAGCGCGGCGGAGAGGGCGGCGATTAGGTCGTTAGCTTGCGTTAGTCGCTGGTCCAGCCGCGCGATATTCGCCAAGGCCGATGCGTATTGTTCCGAGAGCATTTCGAGCGCCCAGAACGCCGAAAGGGCGGCGCCGCAGTTGCCGCAGGTGACGATGCCGCCGTGGCGGTCGAGCTTGATGTGCCGATGAGCGCATTCGCCTGGTCGGTGAGTGCGCTCGTCCCGGGTGACTCGGAACTTCCTGATATCGACGACCTTGCTCACGCGGTCGCGGGAATCGATGAAGGTGTGGATGCCGCCGCGCTCTCGGGCGACTCATCGTGTTGCCGAGCATCCAGCACGCGTCCCGACGCGCTCTTGCCAAACCATCCCATAACGGCAACGTGCTCGACTATTTGCCCGTTTTTATCGGTTGGCGGTTCGCCGATATGGTTCGACCAGACCCCGTCGTCGTCAACGATCCAGCACAAGCCATGGCTACCTGTTCGGGCATCGACCCAGGCGTGTGCATGGCGCTCTTCGCCGTAATGTGTGTAGTGATCTTCGTTCGCAAACTCGCTCCATTCTCCCCACTGCTTAAACGTGAACGGGACGGCCGCGACGCGACACTGATCGCGGATCGATTTTGGCCATGCGGGATGCATAGGTCGCGCATGGTGCCCGCTCTCGCCGCCCACAATTACCCAATCGATGCCGGCGTCGTATCCTGTCCAACTCCCACGCTCGCCGCAGCGCGGACAGAGTGGCTCATGTTGTCCATGGTCGAGGACGGTTTCGACCTCGCTCTCGAGTACGTACCGAGTATCGAGGCAAACGTCCGGGCAGTGAACGCCGGTGGGCGTCAGAAACCGGCGAAGGTCGATCGGGCCCAGCATTGGCTCGATCGACAAGAAGCGTATCGCCGCAGGGACCTCAAATAATTTTGGGATGTCTCGGTCCGCTTCGGCCTGATTGACGACAGTCGCGCCAATCCAGACGTTGGACCAGCCATCTTCCCAATCTGCGGGCAACATGCTGGGGACGTTGCCGATTCGCTTGGTGAGCAGGAGCCAGTCGAGTTCGGGGGTGTGCCGAATCAACGCGAAAAGGTCCGCGCGCCACTGAGGGTCCACCGCGTTATCGAACACGTCGGCAAGACTCGAGCAGAAGACGCGTTGCCGATGACCGTGCTTGGCGAAGTAGGCTTCGTGTTCCGCGGCCCATTTGCGGGGCTTTGACCAATTGGACGCGCTGGTACGCCGCCGGGGTGCCCCCGCTCCCCAATTGACTGCGACGCCACCAGCAAAGCGGGCATTGCGCGCTTCCGCGTAGCAATTGTCGCACCCAGGGCCGACCTTTTGACAACCTTCCCACGGATTGAACGTATGTGAGGCCCAATCGATCTTGGTGTTTTTCATGCTGTGTTCCTCGCTGGTCGGCGCATGGCATCGGCGCAGACATTCATGCGCGGCCGCCGATTTGAACCGCGGTCGTCAATTGACGGGTGGGCCGATACGCGCCGTCGGAATTTGTCGCGCGCCGAGCGAACAGCGCGTATGCACCGTCCTCTGCTTCCTGGATTTGGAGAAGCATCCATCCGTCACCGGCAGGCGGTGTCGGGATCCACGCGGAAAAATCTAACGCTTCGCTCATTTTTTCTTTGGCATCGAGCGCAAGTGCCTCAGACTCGAGATCGACTAACTTGGTCTCTAATCCAAACGCTCCAAGCAGCTTGTCGAGGCGCACGTCTTCATCGCACGCGGGCAAGCCGGGATGATTGAAAAAGCCCTGATGGTCTCGAACGATCGTCAGGGGAGCAAGTAAGGCGTCGGTGAAACCTTCGAGCGTGGGCTGACCGATTTGAGCCGAGGGAACTGCCGCGCCGGAAGCCTGAAGAAGCGCGTTGTGCCGCATGCCATCGAGAAAGACCGCCTTCGCGAAATCGACAATTTGTTCCGTACGCTGCTCGGGAATCGAGATATGAGCGAGGCCGGCGGCGACGTTTTGAAGATTGATTGTTACCGCCCATGCGGCGAACTCTGCCTCCTGGGTCGACGCTCCAGACGTACATTCACGCATCTGAGATTTCGCGGTCATATCATGTTGTTCTACGTTGTGAAAGTTTTTGGAGTTCATGGGTATTCCTCTTAAGTCGGCCTAGGCCACGGCGTCGGCGAAACCGTCGCTCATGGCAAAGAGGACACGCGAGATCGTGGCGTCGCGTCGATAGGTGGACTCGACGCTCATGAGGTAGGTACGAAAAGCCGCGTCATCGGAAAGAGTGCCGATGATGGGGCGATGGGCGATCCGCACGTCATTGGGAGCGTAGGCGGCTCGTGTCAGCGCCGCATGAGACGCGCTGTCAGGCAGCCACCAACGATTCCAACGAAGCGTAAAGCCCAGCCAGGACGATGCGTCGCGCAACTCCTCCCACGTCGCCTGGAAGTCTAGAATCGCCCCGAGAGAACTGAAGAAGACCGTGCGCAGGCACATATCGTCAGCTGCTGCGACGACGATTTGTTTGCGGTTTTCGTCAACCGGGTCAGTGGAGCTGGCCAGCGCGAGTGCGGGATACGCCATTTGCCAATCGGCGCCGCGAGCAACGGCTCGTTGAAGAAAAAACGAAGGGGCGTGCATGGGGTGTCCTCGTTGGTTAGTTAGGCCCGTTTGAGCGCTTCCTTCAACCTACGCCACGCGCCTAAAAGTCAAGCCGCAGCCGGCAAGCGAACCGACGCTAAATGAGCCGGTGGAACCCATTCGATGCAGGGCGTGCGGTTCTGGGAGTAGATCGCTTGCTTCTGTTCCTTTCTTCGGCGGTACCCGTCGTGAGATTCCATGCCGTAGACTTCGATTGCCGTTGGCACGGGCGTATCCACCAGTACGAAGTCGGGCAGCATCTCTTCGCCTGGCAGGAGCCGCAAGGGCTTATAGAAGCGCCGACCGTCAGCGACAAGCCGGTTGGCCATCGCGACCTCATAACTGGAATCGCAGGGGATAAACGCTTTACTGCATAGCTGCACGGCGAGATCGATGACGCGTAGATTGCCGTCCTTTGTGCGCTCGAGAAGCAGTACTGCGATGACGCGCGCTTCGGCGTTGCCGATCATCGACCATGCGTAACGAAATGACTTCGCTGCTTTTTCGATCACGTCCTTCGCTGCGAAAAACGATTCGAATGTCTGACGGATCTTGACGACAAAGCTGTATTTGGAGAGGTCGATCGATTTTATTTCCGCGATGACGATGCCGCGCTCAGAGGCATCGGCGGTGGTTTGAATGCGCGCAAGAAATTCTTCGAGCTCAGCCTTGATCGCCGTCTGCTGCGATTCTTCGTACCGGCGCATGACATGCACGACCTCCTGGATCGGACGGCCGTTCAGTTTGCCCTCGCCCAACTGCGCGAGCACCTGCGCATTACAGGTGCCCCAGTTTCGCTGGGCGCCACCAGACCATTGATTAAGCCGAGCGTCTGTCCAGATACGCTGCAGGAAACCAAGCAAAGGCGCGCTGCGGCGGCCTGCCGCGCGCGTGGGCGTTGATCCACCGGAAGGCGACACTCGATCAACTGTCCGGACACTCAAGGAAATGTCGAGCTTCGCGTTCAGGCCGTCGGGCGTGTTTCGAATGGCGTCCTGGGCAGTGGCGCCAGATTCGGCACCGGGACTGGACTCGGAGAAGAATGGGCAGGTATTCGCGTCGTGTTTGGCGCCTTCGTCGGGCCAGCGGGCGAGATGGAAGAGTTTCCCGTACCGTCTAATCACCAGTCGCAGCGGTGACGAAACAGACCTTGGTTTGCAGCCGCACACCGCGTAGCCCGGGCTCTTCTTAGCACGTTCTAGGTTCAGTGCAAATCGAGCCGGGTTGTCTTGCACCTCTTCGAGAGGCTGGCTGATACCGTCGAACGTTATGAGGGGCATTGGAAGCGCCTATGCGCGGTGGGGTAGTGGTCAAGCAAACAAACACCCGGTCGGTGCAGCGTCGCCGGCCTACCAAATTTTCAACGGTCATGAGGCGGACGAGTGACCGAAACGTGCGAGAAAACATACGCTATTCGGAATCTGCGTAGATCCGAAGCGGGATGCATGAAGCCTTGGACCTACTTCTGACGTATTTCGGTAGAGTCGCTAGACCATAGTCGACCGCTCAATGACCTGGAAGATGCAATGCCGACTCAAGCCATGACTGGCATGGAGACACAGACAGATATCCACAACCTTGCCCACACAATCTGTGGACAACCGCTGCTGGACGGCAAGCCGTGCGAATAGATTCCAACGAAAAGGAGGTGGTTTTTCTAAGCTTTTCGGCAAACGGCGAGGGACCGAAAGCTATAAAGTACCATTTCCAACCCGCGCTTATCTGCGCATCGATACCGCGCCGTTAGGCAGTTCTGACCGCGCAATCCCTTTGATTTTTTTAGACAATCCCGCAGGGGCACAGCCCCTTCGAGGACTTGCGCCTGCATTTCAAATGGAGAATCACATGCAGGCTTTCAATAACTACACCAAAGTCTGGAGCCAGGTTCAACCTCTCATGAGGGCCAAGCTCACGCTTATACGAAGCGGTCTTGCCGAGCGGATACCCAATCGACTCGGCGAGATATACGAAGGCGGCGATGAAGAGTCCCGTCTGAGCCTAGACATCTTTTCGGACTCGCTGTGCATCATCAGTTTGGATTTCACATTGCTGGATGCAACCGTTAACGGCGAGGAGTCGAACGGATTTGGCATCAGTCTTTCGGTTACTGGTTATGCGGCACTTGCGCTGGGCGGATACATGCCCAAGGCGTACACGCCAGAGGCGTTTACTGACGACGTTTCTGAAATCGTCGACCGTATAGAAGCGCTCGACACAGAAGCGTTCGTGCAGCACGTGTGCGACGAGGCGCTCACCCACGAAGGGTTGCTGCGTGAAATCGCTCAAGCTGGTTAAGCGATTCACATTTAGAGTTTTCTTCAATTATCCCGCAGGGGCACCGCCCCCTGTGGGCGTGCGCCTGCTCATTTCCTTTTTGGAGATCTGCATGTTCACAAATCTGGTTCATCTGTTCAAAACGGCGCAGGACGCGGCCGAACGCGCTTATGGCAATGTCCTGGCAGCGGAAAAAGAAGCCTTCGCTGATCTTGGCGCGGGGTACACCGCCATGAACACCCGAAGTTCCTACGCTACTGAACGGGAGTTGCAGGAGTTCTGCAGCCGCCTCACCGGGCGCTTGGTGATGGAGGCATCCCGCAAGTTCGCGCCTGGATCCGGGCGGCTCGATATCGATAAAGATGCCGAGCTCAAGCGATTCGGCTTGGATGTCGGAAAGGTGCTCGAAGCGGGGAAGCTTCCAGATCTCGACGGCTTTTGGCAACACCTTGAGAAGACTTACGCGGGCGATGCCGGCCGTGAGGTCGCGTTTTCACAAGCTGCGAAGGCGATCATCAACGGCTTCTGGTTGAAGCCCGACTCGCAGATCAAGCGCACGAGCAGTGCTGTCGTGCTTGAAAAGCGCGTCTCGTCCGAAGTGTCTTTTCGCTCTTCCGGGAAACGACGCATTCACTATGGATCGACGCAAACACTTGCGCTGACGCTTGACGGGTTAGCGACGTTTGCGTTTAAGCACGATTTCGGCGCGTTGGGCCAACACCTCAAGCACTGCAACGTGAGCGATCTCGAATTCGAAACCCGCCAAAAGATGTCCTTCAACGGGCTCGATGTCGTGATGTTCAACGACAAATGGCAGTTCAAGTTCTCGCATCAGGTCGGTGACGCCTTGTCACTGTTCGTGAGCGAGTACGGCGCTGAACATCTTGCTTCGCGCGACCGGTACTGACCGGCGTGCTTTTCCTTTCTGACCCGCTTCGGCGGGTCTTTTCATTTGTGGAGTGTCATTCATGCAGAGAGATCTGTTTTCGTTTGTGCCCGATTGGTACGCGCCGCTTCGGTCGACCGTGAGCTTGGGTTCACAGGCCGCGCCGGTCGCGCACCAAGGGGAGCTTCACGCCGCGAGGCGCTTGCACCTTGGCCAGTTCTTCACGCCGGATGCCTTGGCCGCGTTCATGTGGAGTTTCGTGAGCGGCTGGAATATTCCCCGAAAAATCCGCATCCTGGACAATTCGGTGGGGTCGGGGCGCCTGTTGCAGTTTGCAGATCCCGAGCAGCACGCGGTGTATGGGATCGACGTTCATGCCGACGTCATATCTCGATGTCAGAGCACGTTCGAGGCGGCGGGTTTCGAGTGCGTATTTCGGCAAGCCGGGATGGAGGATATCCAACCGACCCGCTTCGATATCGCCCTCATCAATCCGCCGTTTTCGATCCACCTCGAATCGCCGCACCTGAAGCCGTTCGCTTGCACGACGTGGGGCCGGTACGGCGCTCATACGAGCGCGTTGAGTCACGAATATGCGGTGTATCAGGCGCTTGACGCGGCCAACATCGTTGTTGCGCTGTTGCCATTGACTACCGCGCAAGCGATGGTCACGGGCGATCGGGATGATGAAGCGGCGCGGCGCGCTGCTGGTCTGTTCGAGTTGCCGCCCGATGCCTTCAAGGAAGAGGGTGCAAACGTGCGAACCGCTATCGTGGTGTTTGATCGATATCGCAGTCGGCCGCACAGTTGTATCAGCACGGTCGTCTCTGACCTGAACTGCGCCGCGCCGGACCTCGGCCTGCACTACGAGGATCGAACCTTTGGCGAAGCGAGACTGAGGCTGCAAAAGCTTGACGACAGCGAGCCATTCATCACTCGGCCGGTCACGGGCGACACCGCGGTCGCGATCTCGCACGATGGCCGCAAGATTCGCCTCGGGTTTGCCTGTGGATTTACCGAAGCGATGGTACTCAATCGCGTCCTTCACTCTCGCATCTATTCGCGCGACGGTCATCGACTGCCGCGTGGTTTTCGGTATGCGGGTCAAGGGTTGCTGGACATGGAGACGTATCTCGTCCAGCCAAACCCATTGACTGCGCTCGATGAGCTATTCGGAAGGATCCGCGCTGCGGGTGGCGTGCCGATGTTCAAACCTGGCTTTCTCGAGCACTTTGCACGACGGGTGAGACGCAGCGAGCGGCAGGCAACGCCGCTTCGACACGTCGCATGGACCACCGGTACAGGGTCGCTCGACTCGGTCACGGGGACCGCCAAGCAAACGCATGTCGTCGATGCGACCAAGTGGGGCAGCCCACTCATCAAAGCCGGCCAAGATGTGGCTTTCACGCGCGATGACGATGGTCGTTACCGCTACGCTGTGCATGGCACGTCTTATTGGCTCTCTGTCGACGAGTTGAACGCGCGGTTTGCGGTCGACAATGTGTCCGAGGGCTGGGAGGTCGTGCACGAAGGGCTGTTAGCAAAGTATCCGCAACAGGCTAACGCGTTGCGCAGCAGAGTCGAAGCACTGGGAATTGATCGATGGCTCGATTGGGAATTCCAGACGGATGACCTGATCGAAACGCTTCTGAAGCCGTCAGGCTGCGTCATCGCGTGGGAGCAGGGTTGCGGAAAGTCCAGGCTTTCCATCGCACTGATTCTCGCATCGGGCGTCAAGCACGGTCTCATCGTTGTGGAATCTCGATTGATCGAAGAGATGCTCAGCGAAATCGCCTTGCTGCCGATATCGCCGGATGAGGTGAAGGTTATCGGGAGCGCAGACGATCTGGTTGAACTGAAGCGCATCAATCTGATCTCTTACGAGCGATTGCGGATGCCGGTCGATAGGGCAGGTTCGAAGCGTGTTACATACGCGCATCGGCTTCGCCGGCGGATTGGTTTGCTGGTCGCCGATGAAGGCGAAAGGCTTGCCAACCCAACGAGCGACCAAAGCCAAGCGCTTTGGGAGCTTTCGGCACGGCGTCGTTTCGTGCTCACGGGGTCGCCAATCCCCAACTACCCAAGAGACGCCTTTGGGCTGATCGCATTTACGGGTGGTGACGGGACCGCGGCGCAGCGGTATGGCTACAGGGTCGGCTACCTCGAGCCGAACTGGATCAAGTCGGTCGAGTATGCGATGCGAGGCGTTGACCGGTTTCGCGATGATTTCGTCGTGCTTGAGTGGGTGACGTGGCAATTTGCGGAGAGCCTGCAGGAAGGGGCGAAACGCGAGGTGCCTAAGATCGGGAACCTTCACGGCTATCGGGCAATGCTGGCGCCGCATATCAAGCGGCGGCTGGTTGCTGAACCCGAGGTTGCGAAGTACATCCAAATCGATCCGCCCGAGTTCGAGGTGAACACGGTGCAGTGGGACCGCGAGCACTTGGCGGTATACCTGCGTGCGGCCGACGAGTTTGCGGACTGGTACCGCCAATCAAGGAGCGACACGAAAGCGTGCAATCTCGTGACGATCCTCGCGCGCATTCGCGCAGTGCACTTCGCCGCCAACTATCCGCAGTTCGGCATGGAAGGTGTCGATGGTGTGCTTCGCTTGACCAGCAAGCAACGTGCGGTGATTGCGAGGATGAAGGCCATTGCGCAGGAAGGCAAAAAGGCAATTGTTTTCGCCGAGAACCCGGGCGTGCTTGATCTGATCGCGCGCGAGCTCGGCGCGGACGGCGTGGAGACTGTACGTTTTCATGGCGAAATCCCAATCAAGAGGCGCGTGGCCGACAAGGACAAGCGGTTTTTGACGGGGTCGGCGACGGGCCTACTCGCAACCAAAGCATCGGGGCGAGCGGGCTACAACCTGCCCAACGCTGACTACATCCTGTTCTATGACCGGTCGTGGACGTGGCGCATCGAATACCAGGCGATGCGACGTGCATTGCGCTGGAATCGCAAAGGCGTCTTGAAGGTCGAGTACTTTCATTTGCCGGGAAGCATCGATGTCTACCAGGACCAGATGGTTGCGCACAAACGCGATGCAACGCAGGCGGGACTGGACTGGACGACACCGGAACTTGAAGACGAGACGTTTCTGCACATGGACTCGTTGCTTGACCGGTTCGTCGATGATCTGGCGCTTCTCGCTGACGCAACAGCCAGCGAAATGCGCAAACTGTTAAAGGAGGCTGCATGAAAAGTACGAATGTGGATGTTGTGGTCGGTGAAAGCACGGTCACGGTTAAGCGTGAAGGATCAAACCGGGCGGTGCTGGCCAAGATTCTCGGCACGGTGCAAGCCGACGGGATCGAGGTGATCTGCCTCGACCGGTTGGTACACGAGAGCCATGAGTCGAAGTTTGGCGAGTGGGCGCTTGCAGGGGCGGTGACGACGCTTCTGTCTCGGCCGATCGCAACTGCGGTTGCGGTGTAAGATTGGATCGGCAGCTGACCACTGCCATAGTGTCCTTTTGTCAAAACCCGGCCTAATGCCGGGTTTTTTTTGCCTCCGCCTTTGAGGGAACCTATCGACAAGTAGGTCAGTATGCGCAACTTCTTGCGTTGTCCCGGTAAAAAGTTGCGGTGACGATTCGTGCTAAGGCCTATATGTTGGGATGTAGCGTGCTGCGGGGAGGCGCGGAAAAGCTAAAGAAGGCGTCAAAAGCCTCAGTGTTCAGTTTCAGCATATTTTTCGCATGCCGGCAAGGTTGGACTATGCCCTTCCATTCCTACCGGACGCTGTCACGATGACAATATCTGTACCCGAGCTGGAATGCCCTAGTGAGATGGATCGCGCCGGTATGCGGTGTGGACTCCCCTACGGCCACCGCGTCATCTGCCACTTGCGACCATAGGCGACGGAACTTGGTCCTTGCTCAAAAGGGCTGGAGTGCTGCTTTTGCACGATTGCGCCCTCGCGGCGCGATATGTTGCCCATTCACCAACGCCGGCGATCGTTACAGTCGTGCCAACGGCAATCTTCGCGGTGCCGCTCTTCCCATTCACGCCGGCGCCACTCCCTTTCACGCCAATCGGGCCCGTAATAGGTCCCTGGGGGACCGTAAGATGGAGCTCCTGGCGGCACACCATAGATAACGGGCGGCGCACCGTAGACCACTGGAGGCGCGCCGTACACGATAGGCGGGGCTTCATAGATCACCGGCGGTGGTCCGTACACGACCGGGGGCGGCGCATACCGCGGTGCAGGCGCGTAGATTCCCACACCGACGTCGATATGTGCCGATGCAGGCACCGATATGCATAACGAGGCAATTAACATCATCGCCCACGACGCTAGCTTCAACTTTGTAATCACTGATAATCCTCGGACACGATGAAGCCTTTTTAGAGCCGATGCGGCGGCGAAATGTAAGCCAAGGGGGCCAAACCCAGCTCACGCCCACGATTAGTTAACGGCACGACACCGTGAGCGTGGACAAGGCGAGCTGTTAGAAATGTAAGTAAATGTCTGAGCGTGCCTCTCTCCAAATACGGGATCGGAGATGATTCCGGTTATACGTTGGCAAGGAGCGGTCAGACGCGGGCCATAGGCTCAGGGGATGATCGTTGAGGGGCTGGCAGTTGAGGGCTGGTCTGTTGATCTTGACGGCGCATCGACCCCTACGGCACCTGTCGGCCCGATCGAAGCGTTGTTGCGACATGTGTTGAGCGAATCGCGAGAGTCCCGAGTCGGCCACAATGCGACATTTACTTGTACAAGCGCGCGGACGGTCTAATGTCCGCTGCTACTCGGCAGACGGTCATCCGATTCGCGAGCAAGCCCGAGCGGGGGGCTAGTCACAAGTGTTTAGGGCCTACATACTTTGTTTCCTCAGCCCCTAAAGACTAAAGAGCAGCGGCCGATAATCCACTTGCCGCCCAAATTCTTCCGGCCGACGGGCGGACAGGCTTGGTAGGCGCCTTCCCAGCGCCGTACGGAATCGACCGTGCCGCTAGAGAGCGTGTCTGCGTATCAGATGACATTACCTTTTTTTCGGAAGTTGAAGCAGGTACCTCGCCGCATGATTTCATGGCTTATCAAAGAAACTTAAAAATGGCTTCGATTGACGGCATTTTCCTAGATGGGCTTGGTTCCGAGACGAGGTACAAATCGGCTATCGCCCTCCATTTAACAGCCGAAAGCACGGTTAGCAAGGTTGATCAACTAGACGATTGGGAATTCGAGCTGCGTCGAGGAAGCGGATTCCTCGTAGCGCGAAAAAAGAAGTCGCTAGGCAGGGAAGACACGCTCCGCGAGGGATACGAACAGGCAGAACGTTTTCTTGACATTCTTTCATTCGAGGACGCGTCAACCATAGAGATCGGGGCACCCGGACGCTCTCACATTCTTTTATTTGAGCGGGATGGTAAGTCTGTGATTGAACGGATGGCTACGGCTGACAATCCGATGTCAATCCAACTAACGATTATCCAAACCGGCCCCGACGGTCGGATAGTCTCGCAGCCTCCTTCTCCCCCTGCAAAATGGATTTCCGCACTTCGGTTCTATCGTCTATCCCAGGCGAGTCGAGGCCCACACGAAGCCTATCGCAACTTGTGGCTCGGTCTGGAGGTTCTGCTTTCGACGGAGGTGCCAAAAAGTCCGAAGGATAAGGAAGGTATTTGGCTCCGCCGGGCGCTAAGTCAAATCACCAGCACTCTGGACCTATCCCAAGAGGCCCCGAGCGGCGTGAACATAGTGGATTACGTTATGGAGCGCCACTACACCGCAATGCGGTGCAATCTTTTTCACGCAAAAATCGGCACAACTTCACCGGCGCTATCAATGCCCACTGCGGAGGAAGCGCTTGATGCATACGCGGAGTTGGTAAGAATCTGGAGAGCTATTGCTGTGCGGATAGGCACTCTTCGCTTTATTGGAAGCGGGTTAATCACGTACGCAGGCTACGCAATGCAAATGGCCGGACTTTTTTCGCAAGTGATTTTCCACGCCACGGAAGACGATGCTTTGCCTGCCGAAACCGATACAGCCGTTAGCCCGAACAACTGTCCGATCGTGACTTTCGATTCATCAAGCCATATAGGAGTCGTTGCACCGGGCAAAGTCGAAAATTTAGGCATCATCGACCTTTCTGCTAGGGAAACACTTTCCCCGTTCCGCAGGATCACAACGAGTGTTGCCGCCATCCTTTACAGCGTGGACTATTTGACAGGTGGTCTTGACGTGAATGGCGTGGACTTCTTCGAGTACCGCCAAGGATGGCGACTACTCAACACCGGTATGCCTCGAACATACTTCGACTGATTGAATGATGCGCTTGCGGCTACAAGCGGGCGATTTGGGGCAAGAAGCGACTGCCGGGCCTAGTTGCCGTCGGCGTTTCGGTTGAGTCAGCTTTAGAGGCAGGACTCAACTCATCGCGCCGTAGACGGCAGGATAGTCGTTTGGTCGAAAAATTTCCGATCAAATTGGTGTCGTGAGCGTCCAATACACTCTGGAAGCAGCCACTACGATGTGACGGAGGCAAACGGCGGCTGCAGGTCGGCTAGAGTCGGTCGCGGAAAGCCCGCTCAGATTCTGAGCGGAGCGTTTTGCGAAACTTGATTGAAATACATCACGGCCGAGTGCCGGGTTTATGTCGTCGGTGGTTTCGACGACATCGAAGTGTGTGGCAAGGCGAAATCTATTCTTCCAATGCGTTTGCAGGGTGGATCAAAAGTTCAACTTCTTCGAATATTTCGTGTGCCAGGACAGCAGGTACTCCCCAGTAGTCGAAAATGCCTCCGTCCGCACTATTTTGTCCGCATGTCACGAAGACTCCAGTTCCGAACTTCCGCTTGAGGTGCGTCGCGAGCCATCCTACGAACCCACTGTTATCCGCACCCTTTGGAAAGTAAAATCGAAAGACCCCGAAAAGGTCTGGACCATGAATTTCACACGGAACAAGTTGACTCCAGATATTGTCGTCGCGCACCAGCGCAAGAGCATCAGCACGTGCAGCGCTTGGAAACGAGCCGAGTGCAAACTCTTCAAAGGCATAGAGACCTGGATACAATTTAAGGCGCGCAACCTTCATTACGGTGCGAAGGCGCAACTCGGTTTGGATAGGAGATTCATGTGAAATATCTACCATCAAATGCTCCGAGAAAGGAAAGCACGCGGCTGTCTCTTTTGACTTTTCGAGCAGCGAAGGTCGCTAGTATCCATCGAAACGAAACGGATCATCTTCTTCGGATACCAAATTCACTTGTCATGAAGAGCAGAGAATGAGGTCTCGGATTGTGATTGTCGTACCAATGCTGTCGCGCCGCGGCAGTTGTGCGCAGTCCAGGAGGCTCACCGAAAGACACCATGTTTTGACCACCTTTCTGATCTAGGCGGGCAGATGTAGCAGGTATTGTTTCACTATCACCCGCGTCCCTGACGCATCGACCCTCGCCGATCACCTCGGCCAATCTTCTCTCTTCGTTGTGCAACCCTTCGGGAACCTCTCCCGAACGGGCAGGTTCCCTCTCTTGGAGCCTGTCCCATGCAACAACCTACCGCCGTCGAGCAGCAAACTCCCGCAAGCGCCGCATTCGTGGCTTCCTTGCTGGCCCAAAAGCAGCCGACATTGCCCCTTAAGGCAATCGTCGTTCGTTCAAACCCGCGCAAGTACTTTGACCCGGCAGAAATGGTTGAGTTGGTGGCTTCCGTTCAGGTGAAAGGCGTCTGTACTCCGATCATCGTGCGTCTTGACGAAGATGGTGTTGTCGTCCTGATCGCCGGCGAACGCAGATACAGAGCCGCGATGATCGCTCACGGGGAAGATTACGAGATCCCCGTTACGCTAAAGGAAGTCGATGAGGCCGAAGCGAAGCAGCTCGCCCTTATCGAAAACGTGCAGCGCGCCAACATGGCACCGTCCGAAGAAGCCATTGCTGCGGCCGAGCAAGTTGGCATCTGTAAGGGCGATCGTGAGGAAGCGGCGCGCATGATTGGCTGGTCGCTCGCGACTCTCGAAGCGCGACTGGCGCTCATGAACTGCAGCAATGGCGTGTTGGAAGCGCTCAACACCCGCACGATCAAGCTCGGTCATGCCGAGTTGCTAGCGGCACTCCCCAAAGAGACACAGGATAAGTTGCTGCCTGTGATCATCAAGGAAGGCAAATCGGTCGGCGAAATCAAGAAGACGATCGAACAGGTTGCTTGCTCCCTGTCCGCCGCGATCTTCGACAAAACCGATTGCGCAGGCTGCCACCACAATTCGGCCAATCAGGGCGAAATGTTCGGCGAGGCGATCACGACGGGAAACTGCACTAACCGCGTTTGCTACAACCAGAAAAGCGAGCAGCAGCTCGAAACGGTTGTGACTGGCTTGCGTGACGAATACCCGGTCGTGCGTATTGTGCGCGCCGGCGACAACGAAACGCGCGTTCAGCTTGCAGTTGACGGCCCGAAAGGCGTCGGTGCCGAACAGGCAATCGCCTGCCACGCGTGCCAGAACTACGGCGCGGCGGTCAGCGGCCTGCCTGATTCGATGGGCAAGGTCTACAAGGGCCAGTGCTTCGACACCGTCTGCAACATGAAGAAGGTGGCCGCACGCCTGCAGGCTGAGAAAGCTGCAAGCCAACCTCAGGGTACCGAGGCGAAAGCCGGTAGCGGTGCACGTGTAGCCCCGGCGAAGAAAACGGCCGGTGCACCAGGCTCCAGTACTCCTTCCACTAACGCTTCCGTCACGACGTTTGCTGAATCCGACAAGATGAAGACGTATCGCGTGGCGCTCTGGCGCAAAGCGTTGCGTCGCGAAGTCGGTCGGGATCCGGCGACGGCACGCAAATATCTGGTCGCCATCGTGCTGTCAGGCAACGCGCGCTGCATCGAGGAACAGACGTTTTCTGGCATCTGGGAAAAGATGACTGAAGAACGCATCCCCTCGAAGGACGTGACGAAATCGGTGACAGCCGTGCAAGCTGCGTCGGACGACACGCTCGACAAAGCCATGATCGGTATCGCTGTGGCCGCGATCGAAGGGCTGGACGTCAACTACCTCACGCAGCTGTGCAAGCACCACAAGCTCGATCTGGGTCTGCACTGGAAGCTCTGCAAGGAGTTTCTAGAACTGATCACGAAGTCGGAAATGATGGTGGTTGCCAACGAGCTCGGCCTCCAGGCCGCGCTCGGCGACAACTTCAAGAAAGTCTTCGGCAAGTCCAAGGCCGAGGTCATCGACGCGCTTCTGGCCGTCGAAGGCTTCGATTACACGGGCAAGCTGCCGAAGGTGCTCAAGTATTAAATGCGCTCCCTGCGCATCGACCTGCTGTTCCATCTTGTTCAGACCGCCCCTCGTGGCGGTCTTTTTCTTTTTTAGGAGTTTTCCCATGTTTGTTTCTCTCGAACCGCTGCTGCGCAGCTGCACGAAGCTAACGCTTTCGCTGCAGATGAAAGGCGACGACGTCGTGGTGTTCGTCAAGCCGGAAGGCTCGGCGAAGGATGCCGCGATGCTGCAACCGCTCGTGCTCACTGCTTCGGCAGCTGAGCTCGATGCGGGATTTGCGGATGCGCTCGCCGCATACACGGGTGTGCGCGTGTCGCTCGCCGACCAGGTCGCAGCGACCACCGCGATTCTCGAAGCCGCCCAAACGACGCAAGTCACGAAGGCGACGAAGGCGCTGTCGGGTAAGAAGGTGACCCCTGCGGCCGCCGCCAAACCGTCTTCCGACAACGAATCGGACGAAGACGACGCGGATGACAACGCTGATGGCGAGCAAAGCACCGCTGCCACCGCTACCACCGCAGCAACATCGACCGTCGCGCCGGCAGCAGAAAAATCCGGTACCGACCTGACTTCACTTTTCGACTGAGGTTCACATGTCCATTGCTATTGCCAAGCTGCTTCGCGAGTTTGTCTACAACGGCGTGAATCTGGCCGATCCTGGCCCGACCTTCACGCCGGATGAGGTCCGCGACCTTTACTCCGCGCAGTATCCGGAGCTGACCACAGCCGCCATCGACGGCCCGGAGTACTCGGGCGAGGTGATGCGGTTCAAGTTCGTGCGCGCGGCCGGTGCCAAAGGCTGCCATGCGTGAGCGCGAGTTACTCAAGGCGTTATCCGACCCGGACAACGCCACATCCACTAACGAGCCGCCCGGAAGGGCGGTTTTTTTTCATGATAAGGAGATCGGCGAATGCTCTTCGATCCTCAGCACGCTGGTGCGCTCATCGCTGTCGCGGGAGCCCAATGGCAATCGAAACGCGCTGCCGCTGCCGGACGTGGACCTGCCCATGATTTTCTGACGCTTCCGGCCATCGCCTCCGGGGTTCCGACCTCGGCGGTAATGCGCTGGCGGGCGGAACAGGATGTCTGCCGTTTGATTTCCGACCAGTTCGTCACGGGTCCCATACGGGCACGTGACGTTCCCGGATTCTCGAGCGCCGGCCAGGCGTTTGCCCGAGGTTTTTTTGCCTGGACAAAGCGGGAAATGCCACGGCTCAAGTGCCTCAACTTCGACTTTGTGATCCACGACGTCGAAGCCGTGCGCGAGCAGATGCAGTATCAGTACGACTCGCGTGACTTCGAGCCCACTTCGCCCCTGTATCTCGGTATCGAAATGCAGGAAGAAAACATCTTCGATATCGGCGAGAAGGTGGCGCAGCTTCGCGCGGCTCACCCCAGATTGGTCCCGACCACGATGGCATTGATCAATCGCGCGATGGGCCGAACGATCTGGGTTCGAACGCCGGATGAGTTTCTCGGGATGTTTTCTTCGTATTACTGGGACGGCGACAGTCGGGCCTCCGATGAGGACGTGCTTGAAATCCTCAAGGATCGCTTTGGCGACGATGAGGCGGAGTTGGAAAACTACCTTCCCTCGGTGGTCCGCGACGAGCTGTGTCCGAAAGACATGGACGTCGGCCGCTACAACCGAAAGACGCATCAGTTTTCTCTTACGCCCGCGCTCAGTGCCGCGTCGCTGCGGCAGTTGCAGCAGTGCGGTCCTCGGTCGGTGCGTCGCTTTTGTCGCGAGCTCGAAGCATTGACGCTTCTGTTGAATCGGACAGGACGCCGGTGTCTCTTCGATCTGCAAGCGAGACCAGAGTGTTGCTTCGCGGCAGCGACGCTGATCGCCAGTGACAATCCGCGAATCAGCCAGCTGCTCGATGACCACTATGAGCATCTCTCTCAGAGCGGTGAAGGCTCGACGTTTTACGGCTTCATTCCCTTTGCTTCTACGCCTGAATCCATCCGCAAGCAGTACGCGGACTGGTCGCTGGCATTTTCTATTCTTGGCCAACTGGACCGCGTCATCGCGGCTCTTGCGGCATAACCAATCGGAGCTTCATATGAAAGGTTTGGATATCGGCTCAGATCGCCGGGAAGAGGTGTGCGCAACCAGCGCCATCTTGCTTTATAGCGGCCGGGATCATACGGCGCACTACGGGACGGTGCATCCGATCAACCCTGGAAAGGGCGGTCGGGCATCGATTGGCGCGGGACGGCCAATTGATCGCGCAGCGCTTCTGAAATGCCTGACGGAACTGTCACAAAACGCGGCACCGAGAGCTGAGTTTCTTCCAGAAGCAGTGCTCGCGGTGTCGCAAGACGCGGTGACGTGGTGGTGTAGACCGGGGATGCGACGCGTGTTCTTCGATTGCCCTGAAATCGGCAAGCGAAGCGCGATCGTGCCGCATCCGGGTTTGGTGTTCAGAGCAGCGTCGAACGGATTCAGCGTGTTCGCGCTGAAAGAAGACAGCCGCCCAACCCCGGCTTCGACGCTGCATGAACCGCCTTACTTTAACACCTGGGATTTCGGAAAGATTTGCATCGGATCGGCTCATGTTCCGAAGCAAATTGACGTCTCCTCGATCGCCGGCTGGGAGAGCGGCTTTTTCGAATCGGCCTTCACGCACCCCAATCACGGCGGCAAGCGTGTTTCCTATCCCAAGGGTGAATTTGCCTTCTGGAAGGCGATGCTCGACGGCACGTTCGGCGAGCAATTCCCAAAGAAGTCACTTGTTTCCATGAAATTTACTCTCGGCGCACTGATCGCCGGCAAGGAGCGTTGATATGAATGCAGCAGATAGCGTGTTGCAGCGCTCGTTTCCGACGGTCATGGTTCCCCGGCGCGAGCCGGTTGGACCCATGACCTCGGCCGGCGAGCGGTTGCTGGTTGGTGAAAACGGTGTATTCCTTGAGATCAGCCTTCCGTGGATCTCACTTGTGCGGCGCGTCGCCAGCTTCACGGCGTCGATTCCCATTCCGTATGGCAGGGTGGAAGAGCATACGAACCTGGTTTGTGGTCGCGTGCCCGAGGAGCTGATTGGCGAGTTTGTCGCTATGGCGCGCGCTGCGTACCCCAACGAAACCGGATCATGGATCGTTTGGAGCACCAGGACGCGTCAGTTTCGGCTTCTGCCGGTGGTGATCCTCTCGCAGTCGAGCGGCTCATTGAAGTACGACCGGCCGGAACGGCACGACGATGAGGTGTTGATCATCGACTGCCATTCACATGGCCGGCATCCGGCGTATTTCTCGAGTACTGACAACGAAGACGACAAGCACGACATCAAGTTTTCGCTTGTCGTTGGAAATTGCGCCGCGCACGTGCCGAGTTTTGCATTTCGGCTGTGCGCAAAAGGCATCTTCGAGGAAGTCGAGCGCGTACCGGCTGCGTGGTACCGGATCAGCAAGTTGGCGGGGGCTGTATGAGCGAAGCCATGAAGGTTCGTCACGCGATCCCGTCGCATATGTTGTCGCGGCCCTGGCAAGTGATCGTGGTGGGTGCCGGCGGCACTGGAAGCGCTGTGTTGCCGAGTCTTGCTCGGTTGCACCACGCGATGGTGGAACTGGGGCATCCGGGCGGCATCGATTGCACGGTCTTTGATGACGACACGGTGAGTCCCACCAACGTTGGCCGGCAAGGCTTTTATCCGAACGACGTAGGCGAATACAAAGCTTCGCTCATCGTCAATCGGTTAAATGCGTTGATGGGTACCAACTGGCGCGCCGAGACGCAGCGGTTCACGAAAAATGTGAATTGCTACAGCGCGGACCTGATCATCGGCTGCGTGGATACGCGTGCGGCGCGGGGATCGATTGTTGAGGCCGCCCGCAGCGCCAACGTCTATTACCTCGACTGCGGGAATGACACGGACCGTGGCCAAGTGGTGATCGGCCAGCTGATGGCGTTGAGCGAAGCCAAGAAAAGACCGGAGCGGTTGCCGCATGTTGGCGAGCTGTTTCCGGATCTGATCGACGCTGCGCTCGACGCAACGGATGAAACGCCGTCCTGTTCGATGGCCGACGCACTGCGCAAGCAGTCGTTGGTGATCAATCAGGCGATCGCGGTCCAAGCGTTCAACCTGCTCTGGACGATGTTTCGGACGGGCGCGGTGCCGTTTTCGGGCGTGTTCGTGAACCTCGCAACGGGAAGAACGAACCCGATCCCGATCGACCCCTCTGCCTGGGCGCGTTTCGGCTACGCATACGTGGCCCCCAAAGCACGGAAGAAGAAGCTTCAGAAGGGCGAGGCTGAACCTATCCCGTGGTGATCGTCTTTATCTGTTCGTAATCCGCCGACTCCCTTCAAGGAGTCGGCATTTTTTTGTTCGCTCGGCTGCGTTAAGCACAGCCTTTTATACCTCAGCGGGTACGCAGCCCGTTGGGGGTTGCTCCGCATCAAATATTCTGGAGCTTCGTATGGGTGCAACTGTTTTGACGGGCAAGCGCGCTGGCGCGTTTCAACGCGCTGATGGCGAATGGATTTTCGCGTTGTTCGAAAGAACCTATGAGAAAAACTGCTATCCGCATCGCGACCACTGGTCGGGCATTACGATCGGCAATTATGAGAGCGTGATGCGGAGACTCTTCCACCACGCCAACTCGTGTGAAGGCGGGATGCTGCAATCAAGATCCGGTGATATCAGACCCGAGCAATACATCCTATGTCGCTAGCGACATAGGATGTATTATCTCGCCTCCAATCCTATGTCGCCCATTTGTGTAACCAGGACACCTCGGTGACGTTTCTAGGGTCTAAGGGCAACATAGTTATCGGGTGAGACTTTGACGTTCAATGATGCGCGCATAGAGCGACGAACCAAAGCGCATGTTGCGAAAGACTTTGCTCAGTCTCTGTCATTCTTCGGAGCGAAGCATGCTTCGCTCTGCGTTTGCCCTGCATGGAAATCCGTCGTGAGAGGGGTTTGACGTGCTCGGACTACTTGAAGGTGATTTGGCCATCGCCGAGCCTTTCTCTTGAAGCGCAATGTATCGTCAGGATGAACGCAAACGCTGAAACCAGCGATACGAGCAACACGGTCCAGACGACCGGAAAATAATTTCCGCCGATCTTCCAGATCGCAGCGGCAGAAATCGGCGCAACGCCTTTGGCAATGTTGGACGGCATCGAAAGCAGTCCGCTAACAGCTCCGTAACCCTCCGTCCACATCACGTCCTGCACAATCGTCCCGCGCAGAATCGTCATCATGCCGTTGGCGCCGCCGTAAACAATCGCGAACAAGATAAGCAACGCCGGCGATGTACCGGCGCACATTAGAATGATCACTGACGCCGGGAAGGCCGTCGTAATCAAAATACCAACGATTGACGGCCGCAGGTTACGGCCTAGCGTGAACCACAGCACGCGCGCCAGAACTTGTGCTGGGCCGATAACGGCCATCGTCGTCAGAATTAGTGCAGGTGATACGCGTCGCTCCGCCATCAGTGGGACGAGATGGAACGTGAGCGCGGCGAAGGTTGCGTAGTACGTGGTGAAGCACACGGCGAGCGCCCAAAAAGTCGGTGTGCGCAGTGCGCGCTGTGTGGCTGCTGCATTGACAGCTTTTTGCGTCGTTTTGTGCTTTGATTCATCCTCGCGCGGCGCATCACGGCCGATTGCGATAATGTGTAGCGGCAAGCATATAGCCAGATTGAATGCGGCCAGCACGAGCAATGCCTCGCGCCAGCCGAACCATCCGATGAGCCCTTGGGTTAGCGGGATAAAAACCGTACTGGCGAAACCCGCTACCAGAGTGATCAATGTAATTCTGGTGCGAAAGCTGTCAGGGAAATCGCGTGTGACCACTGCGAAGACCGGATCGTAAAGTGTGGCAGCCATCGCAACACCAAGACCGGCCCAGACGACGAACAGTATCGCGAGGCTGTGGGCCTGCGACCATAGCGCCAACATCGCCGCGGCAAGGATGGACCCGCAGACCATGACGCGCCGGCCGTGACCGCGATCGATCCAGGTTCCAATGGGATAGGCCGCAAGTCCCGAGATTAGTAGACCGATCGAGAGCGCTGCGTTTGTGGCGGTTCGGCTCCAACTCAGCCCACTTTCCATCGGCACGACAAACAATGAGAAAGCGTAATAGATCGAACCCCATGACACGAGTTGCGCGGTTGCGAGCGCCCATGTTGCGATAGTCCCCCGCGAGCCGTCACTCCGTTTCGCTGTCATCGGTATCAGCATTGACGGCCACCGTTTCTTGCTTCATAGCGGTGCTCGCCAGCGTTGTTGCAAGTTCCGGATGCACTTCTTTGCGCTCACTGTATCGATCGGTCAAGTAATCCGAGCGATCGCGCACGAGTAACGTGAATTTGTACAACTCTTCCATCACATCGACGACGCGGTCGTAGTAAGCCGATGGTTTCATCCGGCCGTCGGCATCGAATTCCTGCCAGGCTTTTGCCACCGACGACTGGTTCGGCACGGTCACCATGCGCATCCAACGACCGAGCACGCGCAATGCATTCACCGCATTAAACGACTGCGACCCGCCGCACACTTGCATCACTGCGAGCGTGCGCCCTTGCGTCGGACGAACACCGCCGCTTTCTAGCGGTAGCCAATCGATCTGATTCTTAAAGACAGCCGTCAGCGTGCCGTGACGCTCTGGGCTGCACCATACCTGCCCTTCCGACCACTCCGATAAGTTGCGCAGTTCGACCACTTTCGGATGATCCGGGCCTACGCTGTCGGTCACTGGCAAGCCGTGTGGATCGAAGACCCGAGTTTCCGCGCCAAAATAGCGCAGGATGCGTTCGGCTTCCAGCGTCAGAAGGCGGCTGTATGACTGGGGGCGCAACGAGCCGTAAAGCAGGAGAATCCGTGGCGGGTGTTGCGAAACGGCGCGCGGTTCGAGCTTGCTTAGGTCCGGTGTGTGCAGGTGCGGTGTGCTGACGTTGGGAAGATCCTGCGTCATTGTTGGATCCTGCGGCCTTCGCTATCGACGACGGGTTCGCCGTCCTCCTTTGCAAAGGTACCTTTTTGCGCTGCAGGTAGGATGTCAAGAACGACTTCAGACGGCCGGCACAGGCGCACGCCAAGCGATGTGACGACGAACGGCCGATTAATGAGGATCGGGTGTTCCTGCATGGCGTCGAGCAATTGGTCATCGGTCAGTGAAACGTCACTAAGGCCAAGATCAGCGAATGGCGATCCCTTTTCACGCAACGCAGCACGCACGGTCAGACCCGCGCGAGCGATCAAATCCTTGAGAGTGCTCCTGCTCGGCGGCGTTTTCAGGTATTCGATGATTTCTGGCTCCATGCCCGCATTGCGGATCATGGCCAGCGTATTGCGCGACGTGCCGCAATCCGGATTGTGATAAATGGTGACGCTCATACGCGTGGTCCTTTGATGCTGTGTTTTGCTTCGTACCAGTGCTGCGAGTGATTGACGACGCCGACGACCAGTAGCATCACAGGGACCTCGATCAACACGCCCACCACCGTGGCCAGCGCTGCGCCTGAGTGAAAGCCGAACAGGCTGATTGCTGTGGCCACTGCCAGCTCGAAGAAATTGCTCGCACCGATCAGACTGGACGGACCTGCCACGCAATGTGCTACACCAAGCCGCCGATTCAACAAGTAGGCAAGGCCGGAATTAAAAAACACTTGAATGAGAATCGGCACCGCGAGCATCGCAATAACAAGAGGCTGCTTGATGATCGCTTGCCCTTGGAATGCAAAGAGCAGTACCAACGTCGCGAGCAGCGCGCAGATTGAATAGGGACCGAGGCGTGCGACGACATTCCGAAAATGGGCATCGCCCTTCGCCATCAACATCCGGCGCAGCAGTTGAGCGAGGATGACCGGGATGATGATGTAGAGGGCGACCGAGATAATTAGCGTATCCCACGGCACCGTGATTGCCGACAAGCCAAGCAGCAATGCGACGAGCGGTGCAAATGCCACAATCATGATGGAGTCGTTCAGCGCCACTTGCGATAGCGTGAAATAGGGATCGCCCTTGCAGAGCTGCGACCACACGAAAACCATCGCTGTGCAGGGCGCTGCGGCTGGCGTTGTTGCAAAAATCGACAGTTCAGGCGGGCGTACACCCGCGATTCTAAATTCATGAAATACGCACGGACTGCGGGCGTGCAAGTGTGACCATGTGGTTGATGATGCCAACACGGATGGCGACCTCCGTCGCTTGTGAACCAATGCAGCGCGCCGAAAGACAATTCCCCGTGAGCGTTTTAAACCGGTACATCGTATTTTCGATCAGCGAACGTCGATGGTAACCACTGTGCTTCTTCCATTCGTCCCGGCCGTCTCGCGCAATTCCGTTGATCGCTTCATTTCGCCAGCTTGCTCCGGGCGTACCCTCAGGCCAAGGCTTCGCCCCTTCGCGTGGCGGAATCGACGGCGTAGCGCTGCGCCCGTCAATCACCTTATGGCACTGCTTTGTATCGTAGGCACCGTCACCGCCTACCGTATCGATGGGTTCATTGGCAGGAATCTGCGCCAACAAACCCGGCAACGCACTTGCGTCGTCGACGTCCTGATGCGTCATCAGCGCCGCGCGTATCTGGCCCGTCTTCACGTCCAGCCCAAGATGGACCTTACGCCAGGTCCGCCGCTTGGAGTAGCCGTGCTTGCGCACCTTCCATTCGCCTTCACCAAAGACCTTCACGCCCGTACTATCGATAACCAGATGAATCGGGTCGCCGCTCGACATCTCGGGCAACGTGACCTGAAGCTCCTGTGAACGGCGGCTTAGCGTCGTATAGTTGGGCACCGGCAGGTCCCCAAATGCAAGTTTGCGAAGACTTTGCACAAAGCCCTGAGCAGCCCGAAGCGTTAAATGATAAACGTGCTTGAGCGTGAGCACGGCCTGAATCACTGGGTCGGAGTAGACCTGCGGCCTGCCGCGCTTGACAGGTCTCGCCTCGCTCCCGCTCGTGAATGCGCTCTCGTCGATCCACATGGTCAAGCTGCCTCGTGCGATCAGCCCTGCGTTGTACTCTGGCCAGTTCCTGACTCGATAGACGCCCTTAGGCTCGCGGCTCTTGCGTTTGTCCTTGCGCATCTTCCCGCCAAATATCGAGAATCTACGCAATTCCTCCGCGAGTTAACAGAGGCAGCTCCACGACCGTTGCGCGTAAACGTCACCCCCTGCAGCGATCGCTTTTTGCAACAACGCCGCTGCGGCTAACAAGATCAGGCCGGCGATGTAGCTGTCGAGCTGAGCAGCAGGAAGCCACGGCGCGAACGCATGGCGGATGAAGATCCAGCCAAGCAACGCCATTGAAAACGGTTTGACAAACCAGTTCACAAACAGCGTGACGCCAATACCGCGCCACTGGCTCTTGACCTGAGTCATCGCGGAAAAATCAATCTTGACCAGCATCGGAATGATCATCACCCAGATGAGCACGCCGACCGGAAGATTGACCTGCGCCACTTCCATGCGGCCGATTGCCTGGAAGAGTTGGGGAAGCATCTGCCCGAGCAGAATGCCGCCCCCAATGCAAAGAGCGACCCAGACTGTTAGATAGCGTTCAAAAAATCCGATTGCTGGCCGTGCGCCGACAACCGCCGTATCAGTTCTGCTCATTTGATTCCTCTGCTGGTCTTTCCCCAATCGCGCGCATTTCGCGCTGAATCGCGTTGCTATCAAGCACATGGAGGGGCAAATTCACAAACTGGCTCACTCGGCCCATGATCTGTCGATATATCTTGGCAAACACTTTTCGTTTGTCGTCATCGCTGCCCTCGAACGCTGCCGGGTCTTCGAAACCCCAATGCGCGGTCATCGGTTTGCCCGGCCAGATCGGGCAAACTTCGCCCGCCGCTTGGTCGCAGACCGTGATCACAAAATCCATGTGGGGAGCGTCAGGCGTTGCGAACTCATCCCAGCTCTTGCTACGCAGCCCCGACGTGTCGTATCCGAGCGCTTCGCATCGTTCAATGGCGAACGGATTGACTGCACCAGAGGGATGGCTACCGGCGCTGTATGCACGGAACCGGCCTTTCCCTAACTCGTTGAACAGCGCCTCGGCCATGATGCTGCGCGAGCTATTGCCCGTGCAGAGAATTAGAATCGAGTAAGGTTCATCGCTCATGCGCGGCTCCTGTTCGTCACGATGGATTCGGCAGGCGAGCAGCATGCCGCCGTTGATTGCGCTTGTGCTTGCGTGCGACCTTGGGACTCGCCGTAGACCGGCGTAGCTTCAAGGGTTCTGAAAGTCTCCCACGCGACGCCCTGCGGATCCACCGTCCACGCCTTATCCGACTTGGCATAGCAACAAGTCGTCTGCGTCTGCTCCTGTACTCGCAGCTTTGCCTTAGTAAAGCGCGCATTCATCTCATCCAGTTCCGCATCGGTTTCAACTTGAATACCGATGTGGTCTACGCCTGGTTTCGCGCCGCGCCGCGAGATTGCGAAGTTCACTGCGGGATCGGTCAACTCCCATTTACAGTAGTCGCCCTTGAGAACCGTGGGCTCAACGTTGCCAAACATGGCGCTGTAGAACCGAATGCTGTCGTTGAGGTTCTCGACCGCGACGTGGATATGCATGCGCTTCATGGTGTGTCTCCGCAGCAGTTGGGAAGGTCGCCCGCGGCACAGGTTGCGCCGGCACAGCAGTTCTCCGTCAGGAAACCAATAAGGCCTGTCATGGCGTCAAAATTTGCGGTGTAAATGATGAAACGGCTTTCTTGCCGTGGTTTCACCAATTCGGCGTGTGATAGATCCTTGAGGTGAAAGGAGAGGCTTGAAGGGGAAAGCCCTAGTTGCCTCGCGATTTCGCCGGCGGCCATGCCGTCTGGTCCGGAGACGACCAACATGCGAAAGATCGCAAGGCGCGATTCGTGGGCGAGCGCGCTCAAGGCGCGTACAACGAGGTTGGAGTCCATAAGCCACAGGTTAGACCTATCTTTTCCATATTTCAAGTTATATCGAAACGAAGGATTTCGATGGGTCAGGGGTGGCCTCACGAAACGGATTTTTTCGCACGTTACGCCGCTAGACCGAGGCGTCAGCTATTTTTCTTCGAACAACTCGCCGAAGAGCTCCTTGACTTTGCCCTTCGCTGCGGTGAGCGCCGCCCGCCCTTCAGTCGTGATTTCATAGACCCGCCGCGCTCGGCTTCCGGATCGTTCCTGTCGCGACAGCAGGTAGCCCTTCTTTTCTAGGCCATGCAGCATCGGATACAGCGTGCCAGCGCTGATTTCGTAGCCGTGGCGGCGTAGTTCCTCAATGATGCCCAGCCCGAAGATGGGTTCTTCGCCCGCATGATGAAGGACATGCAAGCGGATCAACCCGCCAAATAGGTCGTTGTCGCTCATAGATCCCTGTCTCAGAAAATGAGACTTAACAGCCACCCGGCCACTCCACACCCCAACACCACCAGCCAGGGTGGTAGCCTCCAGAACGTCAGGGCAACGAACGCGATTAGCGCCAGTCCGAAGTCTTCCGGTTTGATAATCGCACTGGTCCATATTGGGCGATAAAGCGCTGCGAGCAGCAAGCCGACGACTGCGGCGTTCACGCCAGCGAGCGCCGCTTGTGTGCGCACGCTACGGCGTAACTGCTCCCAAAATGGCAGCACTCCGGCAACCAGCAGGAACGTCGGCGTGAAGATAGCGACCAGGCAAACCGAAGCGCCAAGCCAGCCACTCGGCGGGAGCTTCATAGCGGCGCCCAAAAATGCCGCAAAAGTGAAAAGCGGGCCGGGCGCTGCTTGCGCCACGCCATAGCCGGCCAGGAAGGTTTCATTGCTCACCCAGCCGTTGGGCACCACTGCTGCTTGCAAGAGCGGTAGTACAACGTGTCCGCCGCCGAAGACCAACGATCCTGCGCGGTAGAAGGCGTTAATCATCGCCAGCATCTGGTTAGGCCAGGCGGCCGTCGCGAGGGGTAGCCCGATCAACAGGCCGAAAAACAGGCTCAAAAGCACGGCACCGGCGCGACGATTGACCGAAATCGGCAGCGGGTCATGGGTTAAGTCTGGAGTTAGCTTGAATAGCACCAGTCCCACTAAGCCGGCAAACGCGATCACGCCGACCTGGCTCAAAGTGTTCGTCCACACGAGGGCAATGCAGGCCGACACTGCGGCAATGGAAACGCGTGTCGTATCCGTGCATAGATTCCGGGCCATGCCCCACACCGCTTGCGCTACCACGGCGACTGCAACCACCGTCAAACCGTGCAGAACTCCGGCAGGAACGGCACTGCCGCGTGTGGACATTCCCTGCGCGAACAGAGCCAGCATGATCGCCGATGGCAACGTGAACCCGGCCCAGGCGGCCAGTGCGCCGGGTTCCCGGGCGCACTA